>CAIZZE010000001.1 GCA_903937405.1 uncultured Alphaproteobacteria bacterium
AAGAAACATCAAAATTATTGCTAAATTGGGAAATAAAACTTAAATTTTTCGTAACTGAATTTTTTATTCAAAAATTCGGAATCAAAAAATCTCTGGGATCGAAATTTGCTTGGGTAGATTTGGATTTTTAGAGGTTCCCTTTGGAAGAACAAGAAAAGATCGCCAATTTCCTTGATTACAAAACCACAAAAATAGATCGTTTTATTGCTAAGAAAAAGCAATTGATAAAACTGTTGAACGAACAAAAGGCAGGAATAATAAACGACGCTGTCACCAAAGGCCTAAACCCAAAAGCCAAAACAAAACCAAGCGGCATCGAGTGGCTAGGCAAAATCCCCGAACATTGGGAGGTAAGAAAGATAAAAAGTCTTGGAAATGCAATCATAGGATTAACATATAGCCCGTTAGAGCTAACCGATGCAGATAAAGGAACGTTGGTTTTACGCTCTTCCAATGTACAACAAGGAAAAATTACTTACGATGATTGCGTTTATGTAACAACAAGTATTCCAGAAAAAAAGAGAACCCGAATTGGAGATATTTTAATTTGTTCAAGAAATGGCAGTGTAAATTTAATTGGCAAGAATGCAATTATTAACGAAAAATCAAGCAATCAAACTTTTGGAGCATTTATGACAGTTTTCAGGTCAGATAATTTTGAGTATTTGCACTACTTTTTTAATTCAGCTAGTTTTAAAGCTCAGTCGGGACTTTTTTCAACATCAACAATTAATCAATTAACTACTGGAATATTGAATAATATTTTAGTAGCTATACCCAGCAATACCACCGAACAAACCGCAATCATTGCTTATATTGAAAAAGAAACCACCACCATCAACAAAACCATCGCCACTATTGAAAAAGAAATTGCCTTAGTTCAAGAATATCGCACCGCATTAATTGCCGAAGCAGTAACAGGCAAAATTGATGTTAGAGAATATAAATTTGCAAATATTGAAACCAACAAAGATTTGGAAGAAGATTTAAACCTTGCTCCCGAAGATTTGGAAGATGAATTAGAAGATCAAAACGAAATCAATTATCAACAACAAGAAATTGAATAATGAACAAACAAACAGACATGACAGAAAAAGGATTAGAATCTCATATCACTCAATATTTGGTTGATGAAAATCAATATTTGCTTCGTGAAAACACATTTTACGACAATGTTTCTTGTTTAGACAAAGAATTGCTTTTTCAATTTTTAGAAAACACACAGCCAAAAGAAATAGCCAAAATAAAACAATTTCATAAAGACCAATGGCAAAAAGTAATTGTTGCGCTGGTTAATAAAAAAATTGCAGACCAAACAATTGCCAAGGATACACCTCTTGGTGGCATTATAAATCTTTTGCGCAAAGGCATCACAGACGGCTTCACCGATACCAAATTAAAATTGTTTTATGATAAACCCGCTTCTTTAAATAACGCCGATGCCAACGCTTTATATGAAGATAATTTGTTTTCAGTAATGAGACAGGTTTATTATTCGCCAAATAATAAAAACTCGCTAGACATGGCCATTTTTATAAATGGCATTCCTGTTATATCGTTTGAATTAAAAAACGAACTAACAAAGCAAAATGTTGAGCACGCTATTAAACAATATAAAGAAGACAGAGACCCAAATGAAGAGCTATTTCGCTTAGGAAGGTTAATGGTAAATTTTGCAGTAGACACCCAAGAGGTTTGGATGTGCACGCAATTAAAAAAAGAAAAATCTTACTTCTTGCCATTCAATAAGGGCTTTAATAACGGGGCTGGCAATCCACCAAAAGACGGCATAAAAACCGATTATTTGTGGAAAGAAATTTTAACCAAAAATAATCTTACCGACATTATTCAAAACTTTTGCCAACTTATCACGGAAGACAAAGAATATTTAGATGATAAAGGCAAGATTAAAACCAAAAAAGAAAAAAAGCTTATTTTTCCTCGCTATCACCAATTGCTTGCGGTTCGCAATCTTTTAGCGGATGCACAAGAAAAAGGCTCGGGGCAAAAATATTTAATTCAACATTCTGCTGGCTCTGGCAAGTCAAATTCAATTTCTTGGTTGGCGCATCAATTGGTTGGTTTGCACGACAAAACTGGCAAGAATAATATTTTTGACACGGTAATTGTGGTTACCGATCGCATAGTTTTAGATGCCCAAATAAGAGAAAACATTAAACAGTTTCAACAAGTTAAAGGAGTGGTTGAAGCCATAACAGAAGGAGCTAGGCAATTAAAGGAAGCGCTTGAAGAAGGTAAAAAAATAATCATTACCACAATTCAAAAATTCCCTCATATTGTTGAAGAAATTGGCGAGCTGTCGGGAACAAATTTTGCTATTATTATTGATGAAGCTCACAGTAGTTTGAGTGGACAAATGGCAAGGAAGCTAAATGAAGTGCTATCAAAAATAAATGATGAAGACGAAATAAAAGAAGAGTTAGAAAATTATGATGAAGATGAAAATGGCGAGGTAACGGGCGAAGATCTATTTAGATTGATGATTAAATCGAGAAAATTATTGCCAAATGCTAGTTATTTTGCTTTTACCGCCACACCAAAAAACAAAACTTTAGAATTATTCGGCATTCCTTATCAAGAAGGGGGCAAAACCAAATTCAAAGCCTTTCATTTATATTCAATGAAACAAGCTATTGAAGAGGGTTTTATAATGGATGTTTTGCAAAATTATACCACCTATCAAAGCTTTTATTCATTGCTCAAGAAAATCGAAGATGACCCAGAATATGATAAGAAAAAAGCACAAAAGAAATTAAAAGCCTATGTTGAAAGCCACGAACACGCCATAAAAAAGAAATCAATTTTGATGATTAATCATTTTATGGAAAATGTAGTTCGTAAAAAAAGAATGGGTGGCCTTGCAAAAGCAATGCTAGTTACAAGCTCAAGAGCTAACGCAGTAAAATATAAAAAAGCCTTCGATGAATATTTGAATAAAATTAACAGCCCTTACAAAGCTGTTGTTGCATTTTCAGGAGAGATAGAAGGGCAAACAGAAGCTAACTTAAATGGATTTTCAAGCGCTTCAATTGCTTCAGAATTTAAGAAAAACGAATATCGCTTTTTATTGGTCGCCAATAAATTTCAAACTGGATTTGACCAGCCACTTTTACACACAATGTATGTTGATAAAAAATTGGGTGGCGTTAATGCTGTTCAAACTTTGTCAAGACTAAACAGAAGTCACCCACTTAAGAAAGATACTTTTGTCTTAGACTTTGCAAACTCTGTAGAAGACATTGAAGCGGCCTTCAAGCCTTATTTTGAAAGCACTATTTTGGGCGAAGCAACTGACCCAAATAAATTATTTGGCTTACAAGAAGCTTTGGATAATTACCAAGTTTATACAAAGGAGCAAATAGTTGAATTTTCTGACAAAATTTTGGCAAATATGCCAGTTGACCAACTTCATGCTATGCTTGATAGTTCTTCAACAATTTTTAGAAATGACTTAACGAAAGAACATCAAGAAGATTTTAGGGCAAAGGTTAAAACCTATGTTCGTTTATATATTTTTCTTTCTCAAATTGTGCCGTTTGAAAATCCATATTTAGAAAGGCTTTATATTTTTCTAAACCACTTACAAAATAAACTAGGCGACGAAGCTTCAATTGATTTAGCACAAGGCATTTTGGATAATATCGATATGGATAGCTATCGTTTGCAGCTAGAAACAACATCAAATATCGCAATGGAGCAAGGTGAAGATTTAAAGCCAATGCCAACGGATATGAGGGGCGGAACAAGCGAACCAGAAAAAGATAGACTTTCTAATATTTTACAAACCTTTAATGATCGCTATGGCACTCAATTTGAAGATGTAGATAAGGTTAGACAAATGGCTGAAAGCGTTGCAAAAGATGTTGCGCAAAATCAAAGATTAATTGATTCAATTATATATTCATCAGACGACCAAGCCGCAAGAATAACCAGCGACGAAGTTGTGGGAAAGGAATTATTAAAACATATTACTACAAATTTTGACCTTTACAAACTCTATTCGGACAATAAAGAATTTAAACAAGACTTTTCGGCAATGATGTTTGGAATGGTAAAGGAGATAATAAGTAAGAGCCTTAATATTAGTATGAGGTAGTAGTCTGATAAATTATTTAATGACTAAAATTATTTCAAATGAGGCAACAGTGCGGCAATAAAAAATAATGAAGAAATTTAAAAAACCTAGGAAGCCTAGAAAGAGATGGTTGCGGGGGCTGGATTTGAAACATGAGGCTTCAAGCCTTGCCAGTAAAAGGTTTAACCTTTTACGATTTCAATTTGTACATTGCTTTGTACATGAAAAAATAAGTGCTTACTATCTTGGTTTTAAAAAATTTTAAGCATTTCTTAGTTTTATTTAAGAAAATCCGATCATCCATATTGAAGCTGCTAATATATTCTCTAGGCATTTTATTTAAAAAGCGTTTTGGCTCTTTCGTGAATCTCAGTACGAAATTTATTATTGTTAGAATTTCTTTTTTGATGCATTTCAGGTGAATACCATTTTCCTTCTTTTACATAGTTGAGCCAATCTGGCGTCGCACATCTTGCTCCCAGCACTCTTTTATCATAATTGAATTGGTGGAACATCTCTTTTAGACTTTTATCTTCATAGAATGGATCAACAATTCTAACTTTTAACCTCTCATTTAACAGCATTGCATTGGAGATGCGAAAATTTATATGAAAATCATTAAAGCCATATCCTATAATAGTAAGTTCATCTACATCTCTTAGTATTTCATCAAATACTTGCAGCTTTTCTTCCCCTACTTTTTTCTTATTTGTTTTACTGTACTTATTTCCTCCAGTGAGCATTGAACGGGTCAATATATCAATTTTCTGATTATTTCCCAAGACAATAACATCTTTTCCAACACCTGTTACCTTATTACTATCTTCTAAATTTTGAATTAACTGAAATTCTTTAATTAATTCAGATGATGTATTTTTTATTAAAGATTGGTTCAACAAGATTGATGTATCCTCATAACCAAATTCATTTAATCCTCCATGTAGTTTAACAAGATTAATACCAGTCTTGTTAATAATAAAATTCTCTTTGGTTATTAGGTGATTTCTATCTTGTGTAGTAAAATTGATTTTATCTCCATTCTTAGTCTGCAGGCTTTTCAATTTCGTTTTATCATCTCCATACGAAATAGGTATTTTTAAATCTATTGCTAGACACTCAGCATAAAGATCATGATTTAGGGTGAATATCCAAGTCTCTCCTTCGTCAGAAAAAAGATTAGTTATTTTCGAATAAAAAGAATAATTACGAGAATAAAAATTTAAATACGACTCAATTTGATAATACCTAAGTATATCATGTATCATACCATAGAGGTAAGAACTTAGATAATAGTAAGAATCTCTATCTGATTGGTTTCTACCGCGTAAATTATCTATTTCTGATATTAGAAATTCATAGTTGCTTCCACCTTCTTTTTTATATTTTAATATTAGTTTAATTCCTTCAGTTATCGCATATTCATTGATTGGTCTATCGTTACCAAAAGGGTTGTTTTGCGAAATTTTTTTTGCGAAATTTAAGGCAGATTTTTCTTCAAAAATTCCCAAAAAGACATCTGTAAGTTCTGTAACAAGAGGCATCCCCAAGTCATAAGAAAATCCAGCTCCTAATAACAATACTTTTTTCATAATTAATGGTGATTATTTTAGGCTTAGAATGTCACCCACAAGCAAGTAGGTGTAACCAACAAAGCTATAGGCATGATCTCTTGTTAAATCAGCATGAGTGCCTTTATTTGTTGCGTCGAAGATTGTTTTTAATTTTTTTCCAAAGTCATCTAGTTGGCTAGATACCACCGAGGAATAGGTTTTAGATTTTCTGCTATCTTCTACAAAGCAAACCAATCGATTGATGTAAGAATTGGAATCCAATTTTATTTCTAACTCATTCTTTTTTCTTGGCTCTGACTGAGCAGGAAATAATTCATCTGCTAATTCCTGAAAAATTTTTCTGCATTCATGAACTGCATTTGCCCAATGCGATGGGTTGTCTGATGCTAAAAGTGGGTGTAGCGCCTCAAAACGTTTTGTAAGATGGGTAGCTTTATCGTGAATGACTCGATCATGCTGAAGGCATAAGTTATTAAACAAGACAAGATTTGATGAAGTAATATTTCCTGTATAAAGCTTGCGTCCATTCACTCTACCGCCGTAAGCATTGCTGATTTTTGTATTTAAATCATTGTTGAATACAGCCTGTTTTTCTTCGACAATTTTTCTAATTCCAGCGCTGTTCATTTTTTTTATCACCATAGAATTTTCAAAATCATTCCACGCTAGATCTCGAAATTTTTGCAATGTTTCTAAAGTCATTGCAATCAAGGTATCCGGAATAATGCCTTCCTCGTCCGCGTAGCGCAAAGTAAATTCTAAGCAGTCATCAACCGCGCTAATAAAATTTTTCTCAATCAACTCCATTTGTTGTTCCAATGTTCCGCCAGAAAATAATCCGCCAATCGCATTATTTTTGCTTATCAAAGCCGCAGTTTCCTTGGATAAAGTGGAGCTAAATTTTTTAATAATTTGATCGATCTGGGAAGAAAAATTTTCCATTCTAGAGCTATTCATGAGAATTAATATTTGACTTTTTTGTTCGAAATCTGGGGACAGTTTACCAATTAAATTTCTTTTAGAGACTATTAATCAAGAGCTCCAAAATGTATAATTCATTGACTTAAGTTCAAGTAAATATTAATATTATGGTATTACTTTTTCTATTTTTACTTCATATATAATATAATGTTATCACTTACTACAGTTGCAAAAGCTCAAGAAAAAATTGCCGAAAATGCTCGTTTACAGCGGCTTGCAATGGGACTAACTCAGCAAGGTTTGGCTGAACGCTCTGACGTTGCTTTGCCAACTTTGCGCAAATTTGAACAAAAAGGGCTTATTTCTTTGGAGGCTTTTTTGAAGTTGCAAATGGTTCTTGGCGGGCTTGAAAATGTCATCAAATCAATTCAGCCAAACAGTTCCGAGTTTTCTTCAATTGATGAAGTTCTTGAAGCTAATAAAAAGCCAACACGAAAAAGAGGAAACCGCAGATGAAAAATTCAGTAAAAGAAGTAAAAGTTGGTATAAATTTTGGCGATAAAATCATTCCGGTTGGGCGTTTGGCGATAAATAATCGTCAGATTTATTTTCAGTATCACGACTCATTTATTGAGCAAAATCTTAATATCTCACCATTTCACCTGCCGCTGAAATTAGGGGTATTCAGCTTTGAGTATAATTTATTTGAAGGCATGCCAGGAGTTTTTAATGACAGCCTTCCTGACGGATGGGGTAGGTTACTTTTTGATCGTTTTGCTCGCTCAATTGGTATTCTACCTTCCGAGATTACGCCACTAGATCGATTGGCACATGTTGGGTTAAATGGTCTTGGTGCGCTTGTTTATGAACCAGATCACAGCACTCATGAAAGCAGCGATAGTATTAACTTGGATAATTTGGCCCAGCAAGCACGAGAAGTTCTAGATGGAACATCTGATGAAGTTCTACAAGACCTTCTGGCTTTAAATGGTTCTTCGGCTGGTGCGCGTCCAAAAGCTCTTATAGGTTTGAATAATGATCGGAAAAATATTATTCATGGTATACATGATTTGCCTGAGGGATATACACCTTGGATCGTTAAGTTTAGTAACACACAAGACAGTGTAGACGCTGGCGCAATTGAATACGTTTACGCTTTAATGGCTAGAAAAGCTGGCATTACAATGCCTGATGTTCATTTGTTTGAAGCCAAGAAAGGCGCTGGTTATTTTGCGGTTAAACGTTTTGATCGAAATGGTAAAGAGCGTTTTCATATGCACACAGCTTGCGGGCTTTTGCATTCTGATTTCAGAGTTCCATCACTTGATTACGAAGATTTAATTGCACTAACCAGCGCACTTACAAAAGATGCCCGCGAGATCGAAAAATTATATCAACTGGCCGTGTTTAATGTTCTTGCCCATAATCGCGATGATCATTCCAAAAATTTCAGCTTTCTCATGAATCAAAAAGGCGAATGGAAATTGTCGCCCGCTTATGACTTAACTTTCTCATCTGGTCCGCGTGGTGAGCAAAGCACTATGGTTGTGGGTGAGGGGCGAAATCCTAGTGTTGATCACTTAGTTAAGTTGGGACAAAAAGCTAAATTAGCTAAAAACCGAATTGCCGAAATTATCGATCAAACGCAAACGGCGCTGGCAAATTGGGAGATTTTGGCTAAGGAATATGGTGTGTCCGCAGATAATATTCGCTTGATTGGCAAGCGGATTAATCGTGCCTAAAGGAGGCGAACTTAAGAAAGCGGTGACTGTTTCCATTTTGGAAACAGTTGCAGTAAGAAGAAGAGGTTGTTTCCAAAATGGAAATAACCTCTAGGAATTTTATTTTAATCTTTTTTCCAGCTCTTTTTTAACGTGAACAAGATTGTCTCTGATGTTATCGAAGTAAGAAACCATTCCGTAAAGTTCTTCATCGGTTAAGTTACAAATTTCCTTTTGAAAATGTTGTAAATCTGAGGCAAATCTCTCTGCTGAAATACGTAAAAAATAATAAACTATTTTATTTTCTACTGACATAAGAACTCCTTTAAAAGTTAGTATTCAAAACATACTCTAAGCCTCTATTATCAAGGCTTTGCAATGTACTGATTCTACTCAAAAAGAAGTGTCTATCAAGTCAATTAAGCGGGTTATGCGTATTATTTTTTTAGCAGCAGGAAGTGCTGATTTCGAAGTAAAGCAGCTTATTTTCTTTTTTTGTGGAAGTGATTAAACGGGAATGATCGGTTGCCCAGGAATAAGTGAGCGATGCATTAAAATACCGGCTGCTAAAAATAGTTTTTACGCCAGCACCTGCAAGTCTGCCATCAGCGCCATTTTCAACATATTTGTTTTTGACGTAGCCGTAATCATAAAATGGCTCAATGGCGAAATTATTCAGATACAGAAAATTTGTACCAACAGCAGTGGATTCATCCACTTTTTTAATCTTCCAATTCATTGGTACTAAGTCGCCCAATCTAAAATTAAGTTTATTTCTGACGTAATAGCCGGAATCGCCGGTGATGTAATTTTCTCTAAATCCTCGCACCGAATAATATCCACCAACCGAAAATTGCTCAGTACCAAAAAGCGTTTGCTTGGAATATTGGCTGTCCATTTCGGTTGAAAGCGTGAATGGAATTTCAGTTTTAGGGATGGTGAATCTTTTGGAAAGAGATGCGTAAAGTTTGAAGTAATCGAACTGAGCTTTTGGAGTATCGCCGGTTAAATTTGTATCATCCTGTTTGGCATTTAGAATTTTCAGGCCCTTGTAATAGCTAGGCTTTAGGTAAAGGTTAACACCGTTTTTAAAATAATTTGAAACCGTAAATCCGATATTACCAATGGTTAATTTGCGCTCGGAGGTATCAATTTTTTCGTTGTTAAGATAGCTTGCTGAAGATTTGGTGGTGAGGGCAGCATTGGCTGAAAGACGAAAATTTCCTTTATTTAAAAGAACTCGATCAATTGCGGCATTATTTCTTTCGGAAAAACCTGTTAGTCTGAGTGGTCCATTAGTTCCTTGGTTTGTGCCGCGAAATTCTGATCTTGAATAATCGTAAGAAAAAGTGTTGTAGCCGAATGGAATTGAGATTCCGGAAGTGAAGGATTTGATGTCTTTAGTTTGGCTGTCGTCATTTAAGTTTGTTGAGTAGCTCAGGTTTATTGCATCATTTAAGAAAAACAGGTTGTCGAGTGCGCCGGAAAAATTTGTGCGGCGGACTCCAGTAAAATCATTTCCCAAATTGTCATAGCCAACTGTTGCGCGCGCCGGAAATCTTTTTTGATTAGAAATATAAACTTTGGCTTCGCCTTCAGTAACTGCTGGCTCAATTTTCATTGTAGCGTTATTTGAGGGCAGGCGGTTCATCTGGTAAAGCCCCTGATTAATATCCTCTAAATTCAACTCATCACCTTCAAGGCCACCAAAGGCAGTAAGTTCCTGCATTTTATCAATGAAATGATTATCGCCCACAATCACTTCATCAATTTTTCCTTCTAAAACTTTTAACTCTAAATTACCGCTTTGAATGTTTTGTTTTGGCGGAACTAGGCGGGCTGTAACATAGCCTTGATCGTTGTAATAAGTCTGAATTGCCGTAATGATTTCAAGCAAAGTTTTTGCTTCAACGCATTTGCCGATAAATGGCGCGAGCAAATTCTTTTGCTGACGTTTTGAAATTGAATTAGCGTCGGTCAGATTAATTGATTTGATTGGAAAGCATTCAGCGGGTTTGCCAGAAATTGGAGTTTGTTTTTTGCCTTCTTCTTCAGCTTCTTTTTTCTTTCTGGTTCGTTCTTTGCGAATCGTATCTTGCTCTTTTAAACGCCGATCTTCTTCGATTTTATTTTGCTGTTGGCGCGTGATCCAGTCTTGCTGGTTGATGATGTTTTGTTCCGGCGCGGTTTGTGCATAGGCAAATGGTGAGAAAAATAAAGCAGTCAGCATGGCTACTGATAGTTGACTCAGGCTAAATTTATTTTTTCTCTTCTGCGGCATTTTATTTTTTGCGTCCCTGATGAGTAAACTGAGCATCTTTGTATGAGATTAAAACATCTCCAATATACCGGTTCTCAAAAGGTTTGTTTATATCCATCTGCTTTGATTTGAATACAAACCCTCCTTTGTCATCAACTCTGATCTTAGACACTTCTTCAAATAAACCTTCTATACGAAACCTTTCTACAAAATTGCCTTCTGCATCTATAGAAAAAATAGTAATACCTGCATCAGAGCTATATGCTTCGTTTCCAACGGTAACCACAAATACCTCATCTTTTTTTGTTCTTACCACCTGGTGAAAATCGTTAACATAAATTGTTTTACCATTCTTGCTGTTTACCAAAAAGTGAGAAACATCTTCATGATAATGAGCGATAATTATGTAATATTGAACATCACCAACATCAAAACCATCCTGGTATGAAAGGACACGCACATCGTCAGCCTTATCTGAAATTTTCGAACTCTTTAACATTACTTCTTTTCCTGAAGTATAGCATACTAAATTAACCTCGCATACTTATTTTCGGTTAAAACCAAATCTAATAATTGCATTTTGTCATCAAAATAGTGAGTCAACTTTCTGTAATAAGACTTCACTTGTGCCCACTTCTTTTCAATCGGATTGAGGT
>CAIZZE010000002.1 GCA_903937405.1 uncultured Alphaproteobacteria bacterium
CCTCGCTCAAACTTGGGAAGAAAAACATTCGGTTTTTTGGAAAAACTCTGGCTAGGAAACATAGCTGAAAGCCTTGTCAATACTAGCTGCATTCCTAATGACCGTCATTAGAGAGTTTTTAGCTAATGACGGATTTGGGTTAATTACTAATTACTGCCAACGCTTTTTAGGGCTTGGGGCTCTGTTGCCAGATGATGGAGATCTTCTCGCGCCGCCACCAAAGCCGCCTGGTTTTCTTTCACCGAAAGGTTTTCTATCGCCAAAAGATGAGCCTTCTCTTCTTTCGCGAGGAGCGCGGCTTCTGCCTTCGCCTGAAACCATTGCGGTTCTTGCACTTTTACCAAATGAAGCACCTTCACGGTTGCCGTTATCTGGACGTTCTCTTCTTTCTGGTCTGTCGCCAAAAGCAGGACGTTCTCTTCTTTCCGAAGATCCGCCAAACGCTGGGCGCTCTCTGCGTTCAGATCCACCGAAAGCTGGGCGTTCTCTGCGATCGCCAAATGATGATGAACTTTCTCTTTTTTCACGAGGAGCTCTTTCACCGCTTCTTTCTCTGGCACCTGCACCCGGAGATCTTTCTCTAAATCCGCCGCCTGCTGGTCTTTCTCTATTTCCTGATGACGGTCTTTCGCGATTGCCGAAAGAATCATCTCTTCTGCCTTCAGATCTTGAATCAGATGGTTTTTTGAACCAGCTGCCAAAACCAAAACCGCCTTTTTTATCATCTCTAGATTCTCTAGGTGCGCGAGTTGAATTGCCTTCGCGGTTAAAATTTCCTTCACGAGCTGGTCTTCTTTCGGAAGAATCTCTGTCAGATTTTTTTCCAAAACCCATTAATCCAAGAATTCCACTTTTTTCACCTTCATTACGGCGAGGTGCGCTTCTTCTATCTGAAGAAGGTGCAGATCTCCTGTCGGAAGAACCAGCGCGTGCTGGTCTTGAACTTGCAGAATTAGTGCGTGGAGCTGCATTTGATCGACGTGGTTGTCTTTCTTGGCGCGGTTCAGTGCTTTCCGGGCTTGCATCTACGCCATGAAATGGGTGAGTGCGGTCAACCGGAACTTTATATTTAATGGTTTTTTCAACTGCTTGTAAAAGTTTGGTTTCTGAAGGATCGCAAAAAGTAATCGCAATTCCTTGTCTGCCTGCGCGCGCTGTACGACCGATTCTGTGAACATAGCTTTCAGGATCCATCGGCACGTCGTAATTAATTACGTGGCTGATTGCTGTAATGTCGATACCACGAGCCGCGATATCAGTTGCAACTAAAGCCTGAACTTTTCCTTCACGAAAATTTAACAAAGCTTTTTCGCGCGCACCTTGTGATTTATTGCCGTGAATTGCCGCAACCGCGATTGAACTTTTATCAAGATAATCAACGATTTTATTGGCGCCGTGTTTGGTTTTAGAAAAAATCAAAACGCTTTTGGCATCATCTTGTTTCAAGATGCGTTTAAGAAGCGGCAGTTTATTGCCTCTTTCAACATAGTTAACTTTTTGCTCGATGCGCTCAACTGTAGTTGATTGCGGAGTCACTTCAATTTTTACCGGTTTTTTCAAAATTGAGTTAGCCAAGTCTGCAATAGTGTCAGGCATGGTTGCAGAGAAGAAAAGAGTTTGTCTTTCTTGCGGAACTTTGGCGATGATTTTTTTAACATCATTAATGAAACCCATGTCAAGCATGCGGTCGGCTTCGTCGAGAACTAAAATTTCTAAATGCATGAAACGGATGTGACCTTGATTCATCAAATCAAGTAAACGACCCGGAGTTGCGATAAGAATATCGACACCTTTTTGCATGTTAGAAATTTGCGGACGTTCCGAAACGCCACCAAAAATTACGGCGTAACGCAGCCCAAGTTCTTTGCCGTAAATTTCAATATTATCAGCAATTTGCGAAGCAAGTTCGCGGGTTGGAGTTAAAATCAAAGTACGCACACAATGGCTTTTTACAGGTTTGGCACTTTCAGTTAAATTGTGCAAAATCGGTAAAGAAAAAGCTGCGGTTTTTCCGGTTCCAGTTTGGGCGATACCAAGAAGATCCTTGCCTTCAAGAACATGAGGAATTGCTTGAAGCTGAATTGGAGTAGGAGTGGTGTAGCCTTTATTTTCAAGCGCAGCTAGGATTTTAGGATTTAAGTTTAGATTTTTAAAAGAGGTCATTATTTAAATTATTTTTTATCAAAAAAACCGGACTTACCGCATAAAGATACGG
Organism: uncultured Alphaproteobacteria bacterium; assembly: GCA_903937405.1. Taxonomy (GTDB): domain Bacteria; phylum Pseudomonadota; class Alphaproteobacteria; order Rickettsiales; family UBA1997; genus UBA2645. The sequence continues at coordinate 2,216 of CAIZZE010000002.1, forward strand.
CGTGACAAACATAACGAGGTAAGAAGAAACAACTAATTAGCGCTACAATTGACACTTCGGTGTCACCTTGGAATTTTTAAGCAAGGTTGGTGTATTAGATAGTAATGATTTCTAAATACTAGTTTTACCTTTAAAGAAGATTTTATGAAATCGAGCTAGCATCTCGACGACCTAAATTATAGAAAGCTTCAGGTTGTCGAGACGTTGGCTCGTTTTGTCAAATTAAAACTTCCATTCCTCGCGAACATGATGGCAAGTATAACCAAACGGATTTCTCTTCAAATAATTTTGATGATATTCTTCCGCCATCCAAAACTTTCCGGCTTTAGAAACTTGCGTTGCTACCGGCTTTTTAAAAACTCCTGATTTATTGGCTTTTTCAATCACATTTAGCGCAATTTTTTTCTGCTCATCATTCAAATAAAAAATTGCCGAACGATATTGGCTGCCAACATCATTTTCTTGGCGATTCACTGTTGTCGGATCGTGAATCGTAAAAAAGAATTTCAAAATTTTTTCGTAAGAAATTTTTTGCGCGTCAAAAGTAACTTCAATTGCTTCGGCATAATTGCTCAAACCGGTTGAAACCAATTTGTAATCAGGATTGGGAATTTCGCCGCCAATATATCCAACTTTTGTTGCAACAACGCCATCAAGTTTGCTGAGCAATTCTTCCATTCCCCAAAAACAACCGCCGGCTAAAATTGCGGTTTCAGATTTGGCGGCACTTGCTTCTGATAAAATTGACATAAGCGTAAGAAATAAAATGATTTTAGTTTGGAGAAATTTTATCATGATTTTTAGAATTAATTAGAACCAAAACACAAACCCTCTTTAGAATTAAATGTCAAAAAAAATCATTGAAAAACAATTAGAAATTGCCGGAATAAATTTTCGTCTTTTCCAAAAAAGAATGCGCAATTTGCGTTTAAGAATTATCGCGCCACACGGCGAGGTAAGAGTTTCAGCGCCTTTGCGTTGTAGTTTGGTGCAGATTAAAAAATTTGTGTTGGAAAGAATTGATTGGATTAAAAAACATCAGCTTGAAATCAGAAGTCGCAAAATAATTTCACCGCTGAAATTTATCAGCGGTGAAAAGCATTTTATTCTTGGTGAAGAATATTTGCTTGAAGTTGTGGAAAGTGACTTAAAAAGGGTCGTAAAACCTATTATTATCAAGGATCAAGTAATTGAACTGCACATAAAAAAAGGCCTGACCAAAATTGAAAAAAGTAAGATTTTGAATAATTGGCATCGCGCGCAATTAAAAAAAATAATCCCCAATTTAATTGCCTATTATGAACCAAAAATGGGCGTGAAAGTTGCAGAATTTGGGGTGAAAAAAATGAAAACGCGCTGGGGAACTTGTAGTTTACAGGCGCGGCGGATTTGGATAAATCTGGAATTGGCAAAAAGACCAATGAAATGTTTAGAATTTATCGTAGTTCATGAAATGGTGCATTTGTTGGAACGCAATCACAATAAAAGATTTTACGCGCTGATGGATAAATTTATGCCGGATTGGAAAGTTTGGCAGGATAAGTTGAAAGAGTTGAGGATTTTGGAATATTAAAGTTAATCAAAAGAAGAAAAAAAATTTTTAGATCATCGAGCAAAGGTCTTAAGGCCGTCGTCGAGATGCTGGCTCGGTTTTGCAACATCGAGCTAGTATCTCGACGACGCACTACGTGCTTTGCTCGATGACCTGAAATTTTTTTATTCTTTTTTGAATCTCTTCCTTATGTTTTTCTGCCCATTTTTCTGCAATAAAAAAATCCTGTTTTTTCACAATTTCTCCATCAAGAAAAACATCTTTCTGATTCACAAATAAAATATTTTCTTCTGCCAATTCTCCAATCAAACTCAAGCGTTCCATGTCGTTTTTCTCCAACCATTTCGCAGCTTCAATTCCGATTAAATTATTTCCCAAATCTTTCATCATTTCCAAAGTGGAATCACGTTGTGGGCGAAAAATAATTTCGGCAACTTCATTAGATTTTCCTAAAAAAATTACAGTATTTTCGGCAAAATTTTCGCTGAAATAAATAGTGCGCAGCGCTGAATAAACTAGACTCGCGGCGTAAGCATGTTTGATGGCATTGCCGACAGATTTATCGAGGCCTCTTTTTAAAGCTTCTTCATTGCTGACTTTTTTAAAAAAAGAATCATTTAGCGATATGGTTGTAAGTTCTAACGCGGCAATAAAAATCACAAAAATGCAAATAATTTTGATGATTTTTTTATATTGTGGTTTCATGGGACGAGTTTGAGAAAAATAAGATTTAAGAAGGGCTTGTCATAGACTTATACTTTTTGCCTAATATAGCATACTAAATTAACCTTGCATACCACAATCAAGTTTTTACGATGGACTAAAAACTATGGCAATTCCTTATTCAAACGACTTAAGAAAAAAAGTAATAAACCTGATTAGACAAGGTAAGAAACAAACTGAAATAGCA
>CAIZZE010000003.1 GCA_903937405.1 uncultured Alphaproteobacteria bacterium
AGGCATCTTTGCAAAGATTGTGGCAAAGTTCAAATCGAGGGCGATCGTCGCTGCAATCATTGCAATGAGGCTAAAAGATTAGCTGTAATTCTTTACCTCGAAGGTAATGGATTTCGAAGAATAGCTCGAATCCTTAATCAAGGCAGTGTCAAATAAAGATAGATAACGCAATTTCTTTGTGAATCAAAAGCAAAACCGCAGTAGTTAGAGCTTTCAAACTCTTACTGTAGCAAAGAGTTTTTCTGTGAAGTCTTACTAGGTAATGACGCAATCTACAGTTCCAAGACTCTACCAAACAGGTTTCGCTTTTTGTTTGATGGTGTTGTTCTGAAATTTTGTAGTAGCGGTAAGTTTTGTTTCCATCGGTGCAGAGATGCTTGATTTTGTAGACCTCTTCAACGCGAAGAGCTAGTTTTAGGTAGGTGGATTTTGATCCATCTCCTACTTCAAATTCAAACAAACCACCTGATTTCCGATCAACAGCAGTCCATATTCTGGTGTAGTCACCGATTTGGATTCCTGTTTCCTTGTTCTTGCGAGGTTTTTTTTGATGTAAGTGTAAAGCTCATCCATCTCAACAACTGCGAGTTCGGTTTTTTCGCTTGATAACGAGCTTTGTTTTTGAAAATTTGATTAAGGAAACGGATTATAAAGTACGCTAAGGATTTAAAATATTCCTAATTTAACGACCGTTATTTTGTGGAGAGGGTGGCTTTATGATTTGTTTAGAATCGGTTTTTAATTTTTTGCGCTTTTCACTGCCTACTTGATCTAGATAGAAAAAGGCTTCGCTTTTATTGGCAGGCAATATAATGTGCAAGTAGGTGGGCAAGACCCTTTCATTGATTTTGATCGAGTATATGCCAAAAATTAAGCCATTTTGAAACATGCCAAGCAAAAAAGAAATGACCGTCTCTAGATTGATTTCATTGGGGTCGACAAAATTAGCTGAGATTCTACTTGAACTTTCTAACGCAGATTCAAACATTGAAAAAAGATTAGAGAGGGTTTTGTTGTCAGTATCATCTCCCAAGAAGCTTGCTGCCTCACTCAAGAAACAAATAATTTCTTTGGCAAAAAGTAAGAGATTTTATGATTATTATCAAAGCGATAAATATGCAGATAAACTCAAAACCATCAGAGCCAGTATAGTTTCCGACCTTTTGCCTTTTGATCCATATTTATCCGCAGAAGTGACTGAAGAATTTTTGCGAAATTCAGGAGCCATTATTGAAAAAGCTGACGACTCATCGGGAATTTGTCAGATGGTTTTATATCCTTTGGCCGAAGACTTGGCGCTGTCATATCAAAAAATGACCAAAATAAATTTAGGCGAAATTGCTAAAATGATTTTTGATTTATCCGTCAATGATCAATATGGCTTTACTAAAGATTTAGTTAAATATTTTGATTCAGTTTTAGGAGTTGCAGGACTGAATAAATTAGAAGAATTAGTCAAAAGTGAATTGCAAAATGAGCCACTAAAACTCACCTCAAGAAAATCATCATTAGCTTCTTTGTTGAAAGATATAGCTGACGGGCTTGGCGATGTTGATAAATATATCAAAGCCTGCGAATTCGATAATTCTTTTTCTTATCGAGCAATCGAAATAGCCAAAAGATTGTTGGATTCAAACCGAAATCAAGAAGCTTTAGAATGGCTTGAGAAAGATAACTCTCATAATGTCACCGAAAGAGCCAATCATAAAATTATTGCCCTGACCAAACTCGATAGAATCAAAGATGCTCAAGATTTGAGGTGGAAGATGTTTAATATTTTTCTCTCTGAAATTTATTACGTCGATTTTCTTGATAATGAAAAAGCAGAAAATCGAGAATCCTATAAAAAGAAGGCGATAGAACTAGTCAAAAACCATGCAAATATTTACGCCGCTTTAGATTTTCTAATGTGGCTCAATGAAGAAAAATTATTAAGAGAATTAATCTCGAATCGCCTTAATGAAATTGACGGATCCAATTACCGCAACTTAAGAAAAATCGCCCAATTTTTATTTTCAGCCGCCGAGCCAGAAGCAGCGACATTATTATATCGAGCAATGCTTCTTAGCATATTAGAAAAAGGAGCGTCAAAATATTATCCTTACGCCGTTGCTGATTATATAAAAGCCAAACAATGTTCTGATAAATTTTTGGGAAAATTAAATATTCCAAATCACGAAGAATTTAATCGCAAGCTACTCGAAAAACATGGTAAAAAGTCCAGCTTTTGGAATTTAGCGATGGAAGCGGAGCGGAAAAATAAATTATAAATCTATGAAAAACCCGAAATGCTGGAGCAAAATTAAATCTAGAATTAGTTCATATTCTCCAGATGAATTTCTAGAGATTATCAAAGATCTTTATGACCTAAGCGGTCAAAATAAAACTTTTTTAGAATCGAGGTTTCTGCGAGCATCACTTGACAGTCTAAAACCCTACAAAAAAATAATAGAAAAAGCCTTATATCCTAGCATCACAAGCAATCGCGGGATTTCCTTAAAAGATGGCAAAAAAGCGATTAGCGATTATAAAAAATCAACAAAAGATGATTTTGGAACAATGGAATTAATGTTATTCTACGTAGAGTGCGGTCATAAATTCACTTGTGAATATGGCGACATAGATGAGCCATTTTACAATAGCTTAATTTCAGTTTTTGGTAATTTGGCAGAATTAGTAAAAAAACATCCTGATTACAAAAATGTCTTTTATGATCGTATGAAAAAAATCGCTGATGAATCCTGTAAAATCGGCTGGGGATATGATGAAATACATTCTATATTTAAGGAGTATACTCAGCATGGAGTCGTTTGACCAAATGGAATTTGTCTAATCAAAACTTAAGTATATACCAAGGCTACTTGAAACCCGAACAGTTTGCTTTGGTATATCGGGGCTCCCCGCAACGCGGGGCGCGACTCATGTCGCATAAAAAATAAACCCAAATCCGTCATTAGAAAAAAATCCACACAAAAAGTCGTTCAATTTTTCTCTATTTCTTAGGCCAATTTCCTTCTTCACGAAGGTTCAAAAATTGAGTTGAAACGAATTGGTTTTTGGAAGTTGGTGGATTCTTCC
>CAIZZE010000004.1 GCA_903937405.1 uncultured Alphaproteobacteria bacterium
TGAAGGTTGCAAGTAGGTGGTATACAAGAAAAACTACTTAAATTATTTATTTTAAAATCTAACATAAAAACACTAACAACAATCATGAATCCAATAAAACTCTCAATTTCACTCTGCATTTTTTTGGCATTTTCAACCCAATCTTTCACCCAAAAAACCAATGTAAAACCAGAAGCAATCCCTTTCTCCAAGTTCATTTCCCGTTTAATTAAAATGAAATCAAACAAAAATTTTACTCAAAATTAAAATATGAAAAACCCTCGTGATATAGTAAAAAATTTGCTAAATGATCAAAATCCAGAAGATGAAATTTGTGCATATGATGCACAAAATTGGCGGGTTAGTAGCGCATCTGTTGCAACAAGCGAAAGTCCAATAAGGGCTGAAAATTGTAATTCAGAAACAGTTTTTAATATTGCCAGCATATCCAAAACCTTCGCCGCCGCAACTATTCTCAAAATGACTGAAGATGAAAGATTTGCTCATCTTTTTTCCTCCGAAGTCGAAAATAAAATTGATACACCAATTCAAAATTTTATTCCTTACTTAAAATCTCGCTATCCAGATTCTGATTATATCCAAACTGGTCTTGAGGCAGAAAAAAATTTTGATGAAATTACCATCGCACACCTTTTAAATCACTCTTCTGGTATTGGTGAATTTGATCGTGATGATTTTAGAAAACTTGCTTTTGAAAGCCCTGAATCTTTAGCAAGGGAGCCTGATGGAAAATTTTTTACTGTAGCAAGAAAAATATATAATGAGGGAGAAAATAAGCCTGAATTTGGTAAATATTTTTACAGCGATCTTGGCTATGAATTGCTTGGAATGATTATTGCTGCCACATCATCTCAAGCTCTTGGTAGAAAGGCAACTTGCGGCGAAACAATCAAAGAATTAATCATCCGACCTTTAGGTTTAGAGCATAGTTTTACTCAAGATGAAATGACTTATGATGAAGACGGAAAGGTGAAAGTTGTAGATCGTCCAGATATTGAAGTGGCTCAAGGTTATGATAGCAATGATGGTAAAGCCCATCCCTCTTTGGTTTTTAGAAGATGTATTGCTACATCGGGAATTTATTCCACACCATCGGATATCTGTAAATTTGCCGATGCTTTTTTTAGCAATAAAAAAAGGGTTGAAGGTGGATTATTTGACAACCCAAAAACAATAGAAATGCGTGATTCAAGACCAGTTATAACCAAAAAGGATGAATTTTATGCAGCCGGGTATGAGGCTTATCAAGATAGAGATGGTTCTTTGGTAAAACTTCACGGCGCATTCACCCAAGGTTTTTTTGGCTGGATGGGTTATAAGAACGGTCAATCGGCCTGCTGTTTGGTTAGCTGCGTAAATAACTCAATTGCTCCAACCCCAGAAATTACAAATTCAGCGGTAACTGAATTGCGTACTAAAACTTTGGGAAAGGGTAAATAAAAATGATCCGCGCATCAACAAAAGCAGATGTAAATTGGATGGTCGAGCTAAGTCATCAAAAGCGATTAGCCTATTCAAAAGCACAGCCAAATTTTTGGAAGATGGCTAAAAATTCCGATGAAATACAAAAAAAATATTGTACCAAAGAGTTAAAAAATGATGATGTTATTGCCTTGGTTTATGAAGAAAAACAAGGTTTCATAATAGGCAAATTAGTTACGCCGCCTGAAGTTTACGACGCAGGTTTAACTTTGATGATTGATGATTTTTGTGTTAAATCCGAGGATTTATGGATGACAATTGGCAAGAAGTTGCTTGATGAATGCGAAAAAAAAGCAAAAAATATCGGCGCCAAAAAAAAGAAAGTTTGCCAAATTTTGGTTGTTTGCGGCGATCATGATATGCAGAAATTTTCTTTGCTTGAAACTATAA
>CAIZZE010000005.1 GCA_903937405.1 uncultured Alphaproteobacteria bacterium
AGGGTGATATTTAAGGTTTCGGACTTAAATCACCCTTCGACAGGCTCAGGGTGACATCGAGTATTTCCAAAATAAAAAAGCCGCCATTCTCAGAAAATATATTTTTCCAAAATGACGGCTTTTAATTTTTGCTTTGGTTTACTTACGCCTTTTTAGCAAATAATTTAGAAAATTCTTTTCTTTTACGTTTTTTCCAGAAGCCACGGTGATAAGCGTCGGAAGCTAATAAAGGAATAACCGAAGTGGCTTCGGCAAAAACCATTTGTTCGAAAGTTGTATCAACTTTTCCCCAAGAACAAGCTTCTTTCAAAGTCGAAGAAGAGCAGGCGCCGTCGCGAGAATCGGCAACTGTAATTTGAATGGCATATTTATGCATTTCGGCTTCAACGCCTAAAATTTCTGCACAAACAACTGTGTCTTGTACGAAGTTTTTTGGAACGCCGCCGCCAACCATCAACAAACCTGTGGTTCCGGCTTTGATTTTGATGTCGGTTAATTCTCTGAAGTCAGCGATTGAATCGATTGTCATGTGTTTTTTTGGATTTTTAACTTGATGCAAAACAAGTCCAAAACCGGCAGAAGAATCGGTGAAAGCTGGGCAGAAAATTGGCACATTATAATCGTAGCAAAGCTCAATTAGAGATTCTTGTTTTTTGGCGTGTTTTTTTAGATATTTTCCCATTTCCCAGATAAACTCGCGCGATGAATAAGGACGAGCTTCCAAAGAGTTAGCAATTTTGTAAATTACATTGTCACAATTTTGCAAATCTTTTTCATCGATGTAAGTGTCGTAAATTCTGTCGATGTAATTTTTGCGTAAAAATTGGTCATCAATGAATGGAGTTCCTTGGTAATGTTTGAAACCAAGAGCTTCAAAAAAATCCATATCAACAATTGAAGCGCCCGTTGCCACAACTGCGTCAATCATGCCGAATTTAATCATGTCGGCATAAACTTTCATACAGCCGCCAGCGGAAGTTGAGCCGGCTAAAGTTAGAATGTTAGAACATGATTTATCTTGCAACATCATGTTAAAAATTTCAGTCGCACGCGCAAGATCGCGCGAAGTGAAAGACATGTGATCCATCTGATCAATAATCGGACGCGCATCAAAAGATGTGATGTCGATATGTTTTACTTGGCGCTTTAAAAGTTCTTTTTTAGTTACCATTTTTTGATAAATAATTGAGTTGAAAAAGGGTTTTAGGCAGACGATCTTTCGGTTTTCTGCTTTTCTACTAAGTCTTTATACATTGAAACCAAAGGCTCGTCGGCAACTTCAATTTGTAGGTTTTTATTAAAACCGTTAAATTCAGTTCTGATGCTGCGCGAATAAGCTCCAAGTTGGCCGATTTCGATATAATCGCCTTCGGCAATATTTTCTGGCAAATAAAATGGACCTTTCATCGAATCAAGCGAATCGCAAGTTGGACCGTAAAAACCAAAAGGAACTGCGTTATTTGGGCAAAGTTTTTCTTTGCCTTCTTTGATTCTAAGCGCTTTTACTGGATAGATAAAACCGGGAAAACCCGCGTCAAACAAGCCGCCGTAAGTTCCATCATTCAAATAAAGCATGCCTTTTTTTCTAGCTTCAACGCGAACCAAAAGCGAGCCAGATTCTGCCACCAAAGCGCGACCCGGTTCACACCAGATACGACAATTTTTATCAAGTTTTAAAGTTTGAATTGAATCAAAAATTTCATCAAAATAAGCCCGCAAATTTGGTGGAGTCATGCCCGGATAAGATGACGGAAAGCCGCCACCAATATCAATAACATCTAATTTAACTTTGGCTTGTTCGATAACTTCTTTGGCAATTGTAATCGCATTTCGATATTCGCTTGGTTCCATACATTGCGAACCAACGTGAAAGCAGATTCCAAGTCTTTGTGTGTGGGCGCGAATTTTTCGCAAAAGTCCGATTGATTCGGAAGGAAGAATGCCAAATTTGCCTGACAAATCAATTGCCGCATGTGAGTTTGGAATTGCCAAACGCATGTGCAAACCAAGATCTTTAGCATTTTTGGTAACTTCTAAGATTTTTTGTAATTCATCAAAAGAATCGAGCGAGAAATCGCGAATTCCGTGATTGAAATAAGCATCAAAAATTGCTTCACGCGATTTGATCGGATGCATGAAATACATTTTTGCCGCGTCGCCAAAAAGCTCGTTAATCAACTTAACTTCAGCCATTGACGCGACGTCAAAATGCTTTATTCCTGAATTAAATAAGTGACGCAAAACAGTTGCATCAGGATTACTTTTTACAGAATAAAGAATATCGCTTTCATGTTTTGAAGTGCGAAAATTTTCTACGAAAAATTTAACTGCGCGCTTAATGGAATTTGGGCGGATAAAATAAACTGGAATCGATGGTTTAAGTTCTAAAACCTGAGCTTCAATTGTGCTGAGACCTTTTTTAGCTGAACTTTTTTTCGATTGCTTTGCTCCCTTGTTAGGATTTTTTGCGTTAAACAGATAGTGAATTTTTGAGCTCGCCGCTCGATCATATTCTTGCTCTTGTTCCATTTCTTTGTTGGATTGATAGAAACTAAAAAAATTTAGCCCTAAAATTAAGTAAAAGAAGATAAAAAGACTTAATTTTTGTCTGAATTTTTGAACCCCTGCGGACCCTTGGAATTACTGGTGCCGTAGCATAATTTTCAAACGCAATTTTTTAAAAAGAGGGCGCAAAGTAGAAACAATATTTTATTTGTAAATAAGAAATCTTTTACAAATTTTTTATCCTCTTTGAACCCTTGATTTTAGTGGCCGTTTTTGAGGTGACCAAAATGGAATTTTTCAAGAAAAATTTCTTGCGCAAAAGACGAGATTAAAATCAAAAATCAATAGTTTTTTTGGGAGAGTTTTTGAATAAAATAGAAGAAAGGTTCTTGTGGTAGTTTCACGCTAGATCCTGAATCAAGTTCAGGATGACGACGTGGTGAAGATTATGCTAAAATAAACCCACTTTCTCCACGTCATCCTGAACTTGATTCAGGATCTAGCGTGAAGTGATTAACTAAGAAAGAAACTTCAAAATCGATTGCCTAACCGCAACGCCAGCTTCAACTTGTTCTAAAATCAAACTAACTTTTTCATCATCCGCCAGCGCTGAAGAAATTTCAACTTCACGATTAATCGGACCAGGATGAAGCACCAAAACATCGGGCTTGGCAGCTTTTAACTTTTCATGATTAAGACCAAAAAGTTTAAAATATTCTGTTAGCGACGGAATGTAGCAACCTTGCATTCTTTCTTGTTGAATGCGCAACATCATAATCACATCAACGTTGGAAATTCCAGCTTCTAGAGACTCAAAAACTTCAACATTCCAAATTTCTTTTAACCAATTTTTATATTCATGAGTGATTAAAGTTGGTGGCGTAATTACACGAACTTCGCACCCAAATTTTTTTAACAGCTTTATGTTTGAGCGCGCCACTCTTGAGTGCAGCACATCTCCACAAATTGCAATTTTTAAATTTTGTAAATTTTTTTTATGCTGCTTAATCACAAATGTGTCAAGCAAAGCTTGCGACGGATGTTCGTTAGTTCCATCTCCGGCATTAATTAATGACGCAGAAATATATTGTTTCAACAACTGGCAAATGCCGCTGCCATTGTGACGAATTGCCACAAAATCTGGATTCATGGCGTTTATTGTTTTTGCAGTGTCGATAATTGATTCGCCTTTTTTGAGCGATGAAAGCGAAATGTCGATATTTACAACTTTTGCACCCAAGCGCTTGGCGGCAATTTCAAATGAAGTTCTGGTGCGTGTCGAATTTTCAAAAAAGAAATTTACCAGAATTTTTCCAAGCAGGCTTTCATCTTTTGAGTTTTTTTTAAAAAAATCTTCCGCACCTTCGTGAATTGCATTTACATCTTGGAGTGAAAGCTGATCTATGCTGAGAAGGTCCTTCATTAATTTGATTTAATTAGATGTTTAAAAATTTCTTCCAAATCTGGCTGCTGAGTAGAAATATCTTTGATGCGAATTTGATTATCAGAAATGATGCGCAGAATTTTTTCCACTTCAATTTTTTCCGGATCGTAAGTGATGGAAATTTTATCTTTCGCCAAAAGTTTCAAAGCAAGATCGGGAAATAAAGCCCCAAGATCCTGCGTAATTTCAGCGCCACAGCTGATGATTAATTCTTTGCTGGAAAGTGATTTCATCAAATTTTCTTTGCGGTCATAAGCAATTACTTGACCATGATTAATGATCGCCAATTCATCGCATAATTCTTCCGCTTCTTCGAGATAATGGGTTGTAAGTAAAATCGTAGTGCCGCTTTGATTTAATTTTTTTACATAATTCCAAAGTTGGTTGCGCAATTCAACGTCAACGCCCGCCGTTGGCTCATCTAACACTAAAATTTCGGGATTATGAACCAATGCTTTTGCAACTAAAAGCCTGCGACGCATTCCGCCAGAAAGGCTGCGCGGCGTTGCGTTAACTTTGTCTTTCAAACCAAGAGCTTCAATAATTTCATCAGTTCTGCGATCGGCTTTTCTGATTCCATAATAGCCGGCGTAAATTTCTAAAGTTTCATGAACATTAAAAAACGGATCGATGATTAATTCTTGTGGCACAATGCCGATTTTAAATTTTGCCGCTTGAGGATTTTTTGAAATATCAATGCCGCCGATTTTTACTTCGCCTTCGGTTTTATTTACCAGTCCAGCAAGAATGTTAATGATAGTTGATTTACCCGCGCCATTCGGACCTAAAAGACCAAAGAATGAGCCTTTTTTAATTTTTAAATCGATAGATTTTAAGGCGATTTTTTCAGGAGATCTTTTTGATTTTTTATAGGTTTTACCTAAAGAAGAAATTTCAATTGCGAGGTCGGACATGATTTTTTGAAAAAAATTAGTTAATAATATTCTTCGCCTTCAATAATTCTTGTAACTCGCCTGATTGAAACATTTCTTTTACAATATCACAGCCGCCAATAAATTCGCCTTTGATGTAAAGCTGCGGGATTGTTGGCCAGTCAGAATATTCTTTAATGCCTTGCCGAACTTCCGCGTCACGCAAAATATCAACGTCATGAAAGTCAACTCCCAAAGTTTTTAGAACATGTGCCACAGCCGCAGAAAATCCGCATTGCGGAAAATCTTTGGTGCCTTTCATGTAAAGAACTACGTCGTTTGAGGAAATTGTTTCCTGAATTTTTTCTAGAATATTAGTCATAAATTAATTTGCTGAAGTTGAAAGCTGCATGGCATGTAGAACATCACCAAGAATCTCTTTTAGAGCGCTATTAACCATTTTATGTTGCTCGACTCTTGTTTTGCCAGCAAAAATTTTATCAATTATTTTTACGCTGTAATGATTGTCGTCCGCAACTAAAGCCGTGACTGCTATTTGCGCATCAGGGAAATTTTCCTGAAGAAGTTGTTCTAATTTATTTTGGGCGATTGGCATTTTTTATTATTATTTTGTTTGAGTAGTGACGAACCCGAGTGGACCCCGTCGTGAAGACGGGGTGACAAGTGAAGACGGGTTGACAAACTAAAAGACGGGTTGACAAAACTAAGAATTTAGAAAGAGAACTAAAAACTTGTTACTTCGGGTAAACTAAAGTTTGTCACCCCGTCTTCACGACGGGGTCCGCTCGGGTTCGTCGCACACTTAATTTATTTTCTTAAAACTATAAAAAAAGGGGCGAACCAAAAAAGGCTCGCCCCTAAATAACTTTTCTTCAGTTAAAACTAACCAAAGAAACCTCTGCGTTTTTTAACGCCACCGTCTCTGTCATCACGATCATCGCGATCACGAGGAGAACTACGACGGTCGTCACCACGGCGATCATCACGGTCTGGGCGATCTGAGCCACCACGTCTGTCGTCGCGGTCACGTCCGCCACCGCGTCTGTCGTCGCGACGGTCATCACGGTCACGAGAACCACGACGATCATCGCCGCCACGGCGATCATCACGACCACCAGATTCTCTTTCGTCAACCATTTGTGGTTTGTTTGGAATGCGGTCAGAAATATCTTCGCCGGTAGCTTGATCTACACAACGGAAGCTTAATTTCGGACGAGCTTTTTTATCAAAACCGATAACTTTAACTTTAACAATATCGCCTTCATTGATTACGTCTTCAACGAAATCAACGCGATATTCAGCAAGTTCAGAAATGTGAATGAAACCATCGCGATTGTTAGAAATGCTAACGAAAGCGCCAGCATCAATAACTTTAACTACTGGACCTTCATAGATATCACCGATTTCAGGCTCAAAAGTGATTTCATGAATCATGGCAATGGCTTTTTTGATTGAGTCATTGCTGTTAGAAGAAATTTTGATTACGCCAGTGTCTTCGATATCAACCACTGCGCCGGAAACGGCACAGATTTCTTTGATTACCGCGCCACGAGATCCGATAACTTCACGGATTTTCTTTTGCGGGATAGTCATAGTTTCAACTTTCGGAACATTTACGTTCAATTCAGTTCTAGCTGAAGGCATAGCTTCTTCCATTTTTTCTAAAATATGAAGTCTGCCAGCGTTAGCTTGCTCAAGGGCTTTTTGCATGATATCTGCATTGATGCCGTTGATTTTGATATCCATTTGTAAAGAAGTGATACCGTTTCTGGTTCCTGCAACTTTAAAATCCATGTCACCTAAATGATCTTCATCACCCATGATGTCTGAAAGAATAACATATTCATTGCCTTCTTTGATCAATCCCATCGCGATTCCAGAAACTGGAGCTTTGATTGGAACGCCGGCATCCATAAGAGCCAAAGAAGCGCCACAAACTGTAGCCATTGAAGATGAACCGTTTGATTCAGTGATTTCAGAAACGATACGAGTTGTGTATGAGAAATTTTCAGCAGCACCAGGGAAAACTGGATTCAAAGCACGCCAAGCCAATTTACCATGGCCGATTTCACGACGTCCAGGTGGTTTCATTTGTCCAGTTTCACCAACTGAATAAGGAGGGAAATTGTAATGAAGCATGAAAGATTCTTTCGACATGCCTGGATCAAGATTTTCAATTAATTGCTCGTCTTTGTTTGAACCAAGAGTTGCAATAACCAAAGCTTGAGTTTCACCGCGAGTGAAAAGGGCACAACCATGAACTTGTGGAAGAAAACCAGTTTCAATATCAATTTGTCTCACTTGATCAGTTTTACGGCCGTCAATTCTGATCGCGTTTTTAAGAACATCGTTACGCACAATTTCTTGCGAAAGAAGTTTGAATAAAGATTTAGCTTTATTGGCAGAAACTCCGCTTTCTTCAGTAACAAATTTTGCTTTGATATCGGCAAAAAGTTGATCAAGCTCGCCCGCGCGAACTTGTTTTTCTTGTTTTTTGTAAGCGTTGATTAAGCGATCACCAATGAAATCAGTGATTTCTTGTTTAATTTTTGAAGAATCTTCAACTGGAGGCAAAATTTTCTTTTTACCACATTCAGCTTGAAGCTCTTTGATCATTTCAATTACTGGCTGGAAAGCTTTGTGACCGAAGTCAAGAGCAGCCAACATTTCAACTTCAGAAATTTCTTTAGCTTCAGATTCAATCATCAGAACTGAGCTTTCGGTTCCCGCAACAACTAGATCTAAACGACTTGTTTTAGCTTCTTCATTGCTAAGATTTAATACAAATTGATCGTCAATTATTGAAACTCTTGAAACAGCAACTGGTTCCAAAAATGGAGCTTCAGAAATTGAAAGAGCCGCAGAAGCAGCGATCAATGCAACGATGTCTGGAGTGCAAGTTGGATCGTAAGAAAGAACAGTACAAACTACGTTTACTTCATTATAAAAATTGGAAGGAAACATTGGTCTGATCGGACGATCAATCAAACGGGCAGTTAAAGTAGCAGCATCTGAAGGTTTAGCTTCGCGCTTAAAAAAACCGCCTGGAATTTTTCCGGCAGCATAAGATTTTTCTAGGTAGTTAACCGTAAGTGGGAAAAAATCCGCACCTTCAGCAGCTTTATTAGCAACAGTTACAGCACAAAGAACGGTAGTATTACCATATTTTGCAAGAACTGCACCACTGGCTTGACGAGCGATTTTGCCCGTTTCCAAGGACAAAATTTTGCCGTTCCAGTTAATTTCTTTTTTTACAACATTGAACATATTTTCAGCTTTTGATTAATTAATTTAAGGATCAGATTTACTTTCTGATTTCTAATTTTTTGATAAGATTTTCGTAGCGCTCAACCGAGTTAGCTTTTAGGTAATCAAGCAAGCTTCTTCTTTTTCCGACAAGAATTAACAATCCTCTTCTCGAAGAGAAATCTTTTTTGTGGATTTTAAGGTGTTCGGTAAGGCTTTCAATTTGTCCAGTCATAAGGGCGCATTGAACTTCAACAGATCCGGTATCAGTTTTGCTTTGAGCAAAAGAGGCAACAATTTCTTTTTTTGATTTGGTAAGAAGAGACATTTTTTACAATGAATTTAAATTATGCTTAAACCAGAAGGGTCTAAGCGAGACTTTTAGAAAACTATTTTTCAGCTGATCTTAAATAAAGAACTGACTCTAGATCATCCAGCTTGGTTGAAATCTACAAGGACATCCTGCAATGATAGCAGCGATCCATCCGAAAAACGGTCGCCATAAGTAACAACCAGTTTTAAGAGGTCAAGCGAAATTCTTTTTTCGTAATGGAATTTGCCAACCATTAAACGAGTAAGCACAGAAACATAACCGCAAACTCCGATTTTTTTAGAAATATCACGCGAAATTGTACGAATATAAGTGCCTTTCGAGCATTCAAGTTCGAACTCGGCGAACTCGCTATTATTCGAAATTAATTTCAGGGAATAAATTTCAACTTCGCGTTCTTTGATTTCAAATTCAATATTTTGACGAGCCAAATCATAAGCGCGCTGACCGTTAATTTTGATTGCAGAAAAACGTGAAGGAACTTGTTTTATCTTGCCGATAAAAAAAGGCAGAACCGTAATTATTTGAGCATTTGTTGGCCTTAAAGAATTTGATTCGGTAACCGCGCCTTCAACATCATCAGTGTCACGAAATTCACCCCAAGTAATGCGAAAACCATATTTTTTGCGTGCGCCCATTAAAGCTTCACTGGTTTTAGTGGCTTTGTTAATGGCAATTGGAAGTATGCCCGAAGCAAATGGATCAAGCGTTCCGCCATGTCCAACTTTTTTAGCTCCGGTGATTCTTTTAACAATTGCGACCGCGCGGGCAGAGGAAATTCCGATTGGTTTATCGATGTTGAGCCAGAGATTTTGTTCGGAGAGATTTTGCATTTATTTGTGGAAGGTGATTCTTTTAATTTATAAACGCAGAAAAAAAATTAGGTCGTCGACGCTATCTGGATTTTTCCACCAGCGTCTCGACGACCTAGAATCTTAAACTAGATAGTATTCGCACCCGAAATAATATCGATCAATTCTTTCGTAATATTAGCCTGACGAGTTCTGTTATAAACCAGCGTCAAACCTTTGATCATTTTGCCAGCATTTGTACTTGCAGCTTCCATCGCCGCCATTCTTGCACCTTGTTCTGAAGCGCTATTTTCAAGCAATTCATTATAAATCTGCATCGCCAAATTTTTTGGCAATAATTCAGTTAAAACTTCTTCTTCGCTTGGTTCATAGCTCAAAGGCGATTCCAAATTTGCTTGTGCAGCATCAAATTTAATTTGAGCCGGAATAATTTGTTTATTGATCTGCTCTTGCGCGATTGCTGATTTGAACTTGCTGTAAATCACTTCACCAATATAAAAAACACCTTGGTTGTAGAGTTCGATAAATTTTTCGGCTAAATCTTGAGCAGTTTTAAAATCGATCAGACCTTTAAAAACACCAAAAGAATGGTCAATTATTTTATCGCCGTAAGCTGATTTCAACTGCTCGTAGGCTTTTCTGCCCACACAATAAATTTTTACTTCACGGCCTTCAGCGATTAATTGATTAACGCGAAGTTTGGTCATTTTTACAGTCGCACTGTTTAAGCCACCACACAAACCACGGTCAGAAGAGAAAACTATAACCAAATGAGTATGATTTTTTTCTTTGCCGGTAAGAAGTGGGAATTTTTCGCTCAAATTGCCGCGCACCGCGATGTTTGAAGCCAGACTCTCGATCATATCCTGAATTTTTTCAGCATATGGGCGAGAAGCTTCAACAGCTTGTTTGGCTTTTTTCAAACGCGACGCCGCCACCATTTTCATGGCTTTGGTCATTTTCTGCGTTGATTTGACCGATTTAATTCTGGTTTTAAGAGTTTTTAAATTAGCCATTTTTAACTTTGATCGTGAGCAAGTCTGTCAGAAAGTCCGGCATGGTCGAAACTAGTTGCCGGAGCGTGATTTAAAAAGATCGAAAGAAATTCTTCGATTACTTTTTTCAATGCCGCTTCATTCGTGTCAGTAATTTTTTGCTCTTGTTTGATTGAAGCTAGAATTTCCGGATGGGAAGAATGTAATTTGCGTAAAAATTCAGTTTCGAATTTTACCACTTCTTTCGCCGGAACTTTATCCAAATAACCTTTAACACCGACATAGATCGAGGCAACTTGCTCTTCGAAACCCATTGGCGAATATTGGTTTTGTTTCAATAATTCAGTTAATTTACGACCTTTATCCAACAATTTTTGAGTTGCTGCGTCTAAGTCTGAACCGAATTGAGCGAAAGCTTCAAGTTCACGGAATTGCGCCAAGTCAAGCTTGATCGTTCCCGCAACTTGTTTCATCGCTTTAGTTTGAGCAGCTGATCCTACGCGAGATACAGACAAACCAACGTTTACAGCAGGTTTGATACCTTTATAGAAAAGTTCAGTTTCCAAGAAAATTTGTCCGTCAGTGATCGAAATAACGTTAGTTGGAATATAAGCCGAAACGTCACCCGCTTGAGTTTCAATGATTGGAAGCGCAGTCAAAGATCCACCGCCCATTTCATCTGACATTTTAGCAGCGCGTTCAAGCAAACGAGAGTGAACGTAGAAAACGTCTCCTGGGTAAGCTTCGCGTCCTGGTGGACGACGTAGCAAAAGTGACATCTCGCGATAAGAAACCGCGTGTTTACTTAAATCATCATAAGCAACTAAAGCGTGCATGCCGTTATCGCGGAAAAATTCACCAACCGTGCAACCAGTATATGGAGCAAAAAATTGTAATGCCGCAGCTTCTGAAGCAGTTGCAGAAACTACAACTGAATATTTCATAGCGCCGGCTTCTTCCAAAGTTTTAACGATTTGAGCTACAGTTGAACGCTTTTGTCCAATCGCAACGTAAATACAATATAATTTTTTCTTTTCGTCGCCTTCTTCATGAGCTTTCGCTTGGTTGATAAAAGCATCAAGAACGATTGCAGTTTTACCAGTTTGACGGTCGCCAATGATAAGTTCACGTTGACCACGTCCGATTGGGATCAAGCTGTCAATAGCTTTAATACCAGTTTGCATTGGTTCGCTAACTGATTGACGGGCGATGATGCCTGGAGCTTTAATTTCTACGCGACGATTTTCAACATTTGTAAGTGGACCTTTACCGTCGATTGGACTTCCAAGAGCGTCAATAACGCGTCCAAGTAAGCCTTTTCCAACTGGAACTTCCACGATTTTGCCAGTTCTTTTAACTGAAGAACCTTCTTTAATTTTTTGAGCATCACCAAAAACTACGATACCAACATTGTCAGTTTCAAGGTTTAGCGCCATGCCTTTCACGCCAGATTCGAACTCAACAAGTTCACCGGCTTGTACATTATCAAGACCATAAACTTTGGCGATACCGTCACCAACTTTTACTACTTCACCAACTTCTTTAAGTTCTGCAGCGCTTTGAAAGTTCTCGATGCTTTTTTGCAGAATACTGGAAAATTCTTCAACTTTAAATTCCATGTCTAGTTTTGATTATTTATTGTTAAAATTAAAAATTAATTAATGGTCGCGAGGCACTCTTTGCCTATACTGGCAAGCTGATTTTTTAAACTGGCATCGATAATCTCAGAACCGACTTTCACTTGAAAACCACCTAAAATTTCTTCCTTAACGATTTCTTTAATAGAAACGATTTTGCCCGGATATTTTTTTTCGATCAACGTTTTCACGCGCTCAATCTGAGTTTGAGCAGATTTTACGGCGGTGATAACTTCAACTTCCAAAATATTTTTTTGCAATTTTACGATACGAGAAAATTCTTCGTAAATTTCCGGGAATAAGTTCAATCTTCTATTGCGCACAATTGATGCAAAGAAGTTAGAAGTCAAAGCTCCTAACCCAAATTTTTGGGTAACTTCTTGAATAATTCTTACCAAATCATTTTTGGCAATAACTGGATTTTTTAATTCATGTGCGAAACTAGTGCTGAAGTTTTGTTTAAACACTTCCAGCTCTGCAGCGACCTTATCAACCGAGTTGCTTTTTTTGGCCGCGACAAACAGAGCTTTCGCATAATTTTTGGCAATAACAGAAGCTCTTGGCATTTGGTTTGTATAATATTTGAATTTTGGAAAAATTCTCTATGTGAAGACATCCTGAATTTAGAGGCGCGGCAAAGTAGGGTTTCAAAAATAAAAAGCAACTTGGGAAATTACAAAAGATTTTTGAAGATTATTAAATATTAACTGGATCAACATTTTCAAAATGTTCGTGCATCTGGTTTTGTGTCATTAATTTTTCATTCTGTTTTTCGCAGGCGATATGAAATAAAGCATCGCCTTTATTCGCTAAAGGCAACATTGACTTGCCAATAATTATTCCGGTTTCATGCGCTTTTACTTGAGTTTTATGATCGCCCATCGGATTTGAAATTTCTCCCAGCACATCGCCTTTTTTCACCAACTCGCCCAACTTACGATGCGCAATATGAATTCCGCTGTGAGGTGCGCGAACCCATGAACTTGAAAGCGCGATAAAGATTTTTTTATTTATCACTTTTTTCGACTTAGCTTTAATCATGCCGATTTCATGCATTACATTTAAAATGCCATCAACGCCAATTTGAATACTTGCCTCATCAAAACGCAGCGCTTCTCCGGCTTCAAATAAAATCATCGGAATATTGGCTTGCGTAACTGCAGCACGCAAAGATCCATCGCGCAAGTTCGAGCCAATTAAAACCGGCGCACCAAAAGCTTTAGCGAGGTTAAGAGTTACTTTGTCAGAAATATCAGCTCGAATTTGTGGATAATTGCAGCGATGAAATGCGCCAGTGTGTAAATCAATTCCGAAATCAGATTTTAAAACGATTTCCTGCATAAATTTATAAGCCAGTTGCGAAGTCAGCGAACCGCTTTTTAAACCGGGGAAACAACGATTTAAATCACGACGATCAGGCAAATAACGCGAACGATCATTAAAACCAAAAATATTTACGATCGGAATTACGATCAACATGCCACAAATATTTTTGATCGCTTTAGAATCAAGCAAACGGCGTGTGATTTCAATGCCGTTAATTTCATCACCGTGAATTGTCGAAGAAACGAAAAGTGTTGGCCCATCTTTTTTGCCACGAATAACTTCTACCGGCATTTTAACATCGGTGAAATCGTAAATGCTGCCCATGTCGATATTGACGCGGAGGCGCTGTCCGCGCTCGATCTCAATGCCATCGATCGTGTAAAGAGAGTCGGATTTTTTGATCATATTCGACGGCAGTTTAATTATTAATTTGGTATAGATCTTAAAAAACGAAAGTTGGCCAATCTATTTTTTACGATTCAAAAACGCATAAGATAAAATTTTATAGCACAATTTCGCCGATAAAAAATCACAGGAATGAAGCGCTTTCACCGGCGCTAATTCCACCACATCCGCACCAACAATATTTGAAATTTTACTGGCTTCACGAATAATATCCAAAGCATCTTCCCACATTATGCCGCCTGGTTCTGGCGTTCCAGTCGCTTGCATTAAACTTGAATCAAAACCATCAAGATCAAAAGTTAAAAAAACCGGACGACCTTTTAGTGGCGCAACAATTTTTTTTGGATCCCAAGACCTGCGATCTTTGCCATAATGAATTGTAATGCGATGACGATTAGCTTCTAAATAAGGAATTTCGCTGGCGGAAATATTTCTAATTCCGCATGAAATCAAAGTTGAAATCGGATTATCCATCACGCGACGAAGTGCGGCCGCATGCGAATAATGTTCGCCATCAAAACCATCGCGCAAATCAGCGTGGGCATCAAAATGCAAAATCGCTAAATCCGGATATTTTTTTACAAAAGGACGAATTGAGCCCGCAGTTATTGAATGTTCACCGCCTAAAATTAATGGAAATTTTCCGGCATCCAGAATTTGCTGAGTGATTTTTTCTAATTGTTTTAACGAATTTGCCACTGAAGAACGATCAATTTCTGGTTCTTTCATTGTAACTACACCGTAATGACGAAAAGCTTCGCACCAAAATTCTTCGTCAAAAAGTTCAACTTGCTGAGAAGCTTTGATTATTGCTTTGGGACCGTTTTTTGTACCGCCGCCATAACTAACTGATTTTTCCAAACCGAAAGGAACAACCACAACTTTAGCGTCATCTTGAGAAGCTAAATATTTTTCTTCCACACCCAGAAATCCATTTTTTTGCGGCAATAATTTTAAGCCAAAAAGAGCTGATTTAGATGAAGTTTTTTTTGTTTTTGTCATGCTGATTTAATTAATTTCTATTACTACTAATTGGCTTTCAGATCCTGAAACAAGTTCAGGATGACGATGCGGGAGAAGCGAGTCCAATAAAAACTCCGTCATCCTGAACTTGATTCAGGATCTATAATAACTATTTCAAAATATTTACGTGACCCATTTTTCTTCCATCGGCAATTTTTTCCTTTCCATAAAGATGAATTTTTGCACGCGGATTTTGATAAAATTTTTCCAAATCCTTCACTTCATCACCGATTAAATTTTTCATATAACCTTGTGAGTGAAATTCGGTTGAACCAAGCTTCATTCCTGTAATTGCACGAATCAATTGTTCGAACTGCGAAGTGATTGCAGCATCCATCGAAAAATGTCCGGAATTATGTGGACGCGGCGCTAATTCATTCACCAATAATTCATTTTCCATTACAAAAAATTCCACCGCCAAAACTCCGATTAAATCGAGTTTTTCAATAATTTTTTTCGCAACTTCCTGCGCTTTTATTTTTAGTTCTTCTGAAATTTTTGCTGGATAAATACTTTCATCCAAAATGCTATTTTTGTGAATGTTAGTTAATGGCTCGTAAGCCGCGATTTCATTATTTTTTGAACGCGCAACAATAACTGAAATTTCGGAATTAAAGGGACAAAATTTTTCTAAAATTAATTTGTGATTTTGCGCTTGATCCCAAGCATTTTCAGCTTCTTTGGCATTTTTCAAAACAAATTGTCCTTTACCATCATAGCCCATTGTCGCAGTTTTTAGAATGGCTTTACCGAATTTTTCTAAACCTTCGCACAAAGTTTCAAGGCTGGTAATTTCAAGATATTCGGCAGTTTTTACACCAATAGAATTCAAGAAATTTTTCTCTAAAATCCGATGCTGTGTAACTTTTAAAACTTGCGCATTTGGGCAAACTTCAACTTGTGAAGACAAGAATTCAACCGCTTCGCAGGGAATATTTTCAAATTCAAAAGTGGCAATATCAACTTTGGCAGCGAATTTTTTTAAAGCGCTTTGATCCGAATAATCAGCAATGATAACTTCATTAGTTACAAAACTGGCCGGCGAATTTGCCTGATCGGTGAACACGACAGTGCGAAAACCCATCTTATGCGCGTAAAAACAAGTCATGCGCCCGAGCTGTCCGCCGCCAATAATTCCGATTGTTAATATTTTTTTCAAAGGACCAACCATTTGATTTAAAAAAGAAAGCGGGGCAAAGTAGGTTTATCGAAAATCTTTTCAAGAAATTTATGTCTGTACAAATCGCGCAAGAACTATTGGAAATTCTGGTTTGCCCTTTATGCAAAGGTGAATTGTTTTTTGACGAAAAAAATAGCGAGCTAATTTGTTATGAATCAAAACTGGCTTACAAAATCGAGGATGCTATTCCTGTAATGCTGGCCGACAAAGCCAGAAAAATTTAATTTTTTAAAAAACTGTGCCACAAAAATTCCAGCAATTAAAAAAAGCTAAACGCTTAAAAAAATCTTCCCAAAAATGGCTGTTACGCCAGATCAATGATCCATTTGTTGAAAAGGCGCGGCTTGAAGGCTGGCGTTCGCGCGCAGCTTTTAAAATTATTGAAGTTGATGAAAAATTTAAGATTTTCAAAAAAGGAAAAATTGTTGTCGATTTAGGTGCAGCACCGGGTGGCTGGAGCCAATATGCGGTTACAAAAGTTGGCGATGGCAATGTGGTGGCTTTGGATTTGCTTGAAATTGATTCGCTTCCCGGCGCGATGTTTTTTCAACAAGATTTTTTAGCCGAAGACGCGCCAGAAAAAATTATTAATTTACTAAAAACCATTACCCATAATAAAAGCGGAAGATGCGATATAGTGTTGAGCGACATGGCTGCGAATACAACTGGAGATCATACAACAGATCACATGAGAATTATTGCGCTTTTAGAAGAAGCGCTGGCTTTATCGTCAAAAATTTTATCCGATGGCGGATGTTTTGTTGGCAAAATTTTCCAAGGCGGAAGTTCGGATGAGATTTTAAAAGAACTTAGAAAAAACTTTTCTACGGTAAAATATTTTAAGCCAGATTCATCAAGAAAGGATTCTTCGGAGACTTATTTAGTGGCGCTAGGATTTAAAGCGGAGCATGTAGTAAAAGAGACTAAAGAAAGAACTAGCTAAAGCACATATCCACTAAAATTGCCGCCCGAAATTATAACCAAAAATTTCTGATTTTCCAATTGCGGATTTTTCTTCATATATTGCGCAACTCCTGCAACCGCAAGCGCTGAAGTTAATTCAATCTTATGATTCAAAACCTCTCTTACTCTTTCACGCCAATAAATTATTTGTTCTTCAGGAATTTCCAAAATCCCAGCAGTTTTTTTCAAATATTCAAAACAACGCAGCGAAATAGATAATGTTTTTGCACCATCGGCAACGGTTTCGGGAGAATCTTCAAAGCAGAA
Organism: uncultured Alphaproteobacteria bacterium; assembly: GCA_903937405.1. Classification (GTDB taxonomy): domain Bacteria; phylum Pseudomonadota; class Alphaproteobacteria; order Rickettsiales; family UBA1997; genus UBA2645. The sequence continues at coordinate 17,028 of CAIZZE010000005.1, forward strand.
AATTTTTCCCTCACGCAGCGAAATCGCTGCATCATTGGCTTTTAAAGGCTCGCATCCAAAAACTTTAGGGAGTTTTGTTTGGTTGAGCGATGCTAAATAACATCCCACAACCAATCCACCGCCGCCACAAGGAGCGAAAATTGCATCAACTTCACCAATTTCATTTAACGCTTCTAAAGTTGCCGTTCCTTGACCTGTAATTACATCGTCATTATCAGAAGGATGAATGAAGAAATAACCTTCTTTCTGTTTTTCTTCTGCCAAACGATTGGCTTCAGACCTTTTTTCACAAAGCACAATTTTAGCGCCGAGAATTTTTGTAGCCGCGATTTTGAAAAGCGATACATGATTTGCCATGTAAATCAGAACCGGAATATCAAGGATTTTCCCCGCATAAGCAACGCCCTGAGCGTGATTTCCTGAGCTTTGAGCAACAATTTTTTCCGGCAATTTTCCATGAGTTTCTTGATAAGCCAGAATCGCACTAAATGCGCCGCGAGCCTTGAAAGACTTGGTTTTTTGGACGTCTTCCATCTTAAAAAAAACCTTAGCCCCAAGTTCTTCATCAAGTTTTTTATTGGAAATTATTCCCGTATATTCGATGTGATCGCGAATGCGATTATGTGCACGCACAACATCATCGAAAGTAAGTTCTGTGGTTTTTTGGTCGGACATTTTTAAATTATTTAATTTCAAAAATTGCGTCAACTTCAACGGCAACTCCAAAAGGAAGAGATCCTGAACCAACTGCAGCTCGAGCATGTTTGCCAGCGCCTCCCAAAACTTCAACCATCAAATCAGAAGCGCCATTAGCAACTGCGGGATGATCTTTGAAATTGGCATCACCATTAACGAAAATTCCTAATTTAACGCAGCGAACCACGCGCTCCAAATCGCCGTCGCAAGCAACTTTTAATTGAGCTAAAATGTTGATGGCACAAAGACGCGCAGCGTCTTTAGCTTCTTGCAAAGAAATTTCTGAACCTACTTTTCCAATTGCCTGTAATTTACCATTTTCAAGCGGAAGTTGGCCGGAAACAAAAACATTATTTCCTGATTTTACGAAACCAACATAGTTGGCAACTGGCGCTGCTGGAGTTGGCAGAATAATTCCAAGCGCTGATAATTTTTCTTCGATTTTTGACATTTTTGCTCCTGATAAATTTGTTATTTTTATTTTCCTTCAATTCCTAATTTCTTAAACAAATCGCGATCGCGCTCCATTTCTGGATTTGACGTGGTTAATAATTTTTCACCATAAAAAATTGAATTAGCTCCGGCCAAAAAACACAAAGCCTGAGTTTGTTCATTCATATTCTCGCGCCCTGCCGATAAACGAACTACCGATTTTGGCATTAAAATTCTAGCAACAGCAATTGTTCGGATAAATTCAAACTGATCTAATTCCTCAACTTTATCCATCGGAGTTCCTGCAACTTTTACCAACATGTTAATTGGAACCGATTGCGGATGTGTTGGCAAATTTGCCAAAATAATAAGCATTTTTGCGCGATCTTCCAACTTTTCTCCCATGCCGACAATGCCGCCAGAACACACGTTTAATCCAGCTTCGCGCACATTTTTTAAAGTGTTTAAACGATCTTCAAAATTACGAGTGGTAATAATTTCTGAATAGAATTCCGGCGAAGTGTCAATGTTGTGATTGTAATAATCCAAGCCCGCTTCTTTTAGTTTTTTGCTTTGTAAATCGCTTAACATTCCAAGCGTCATACAGGTTTCAAGCCCTGTTTTCTTAACTTCATCAATAATGTTACAAATTTTATCAACATCACGATCGTTCAAATTTCTCCAAGCAGCACCCATACAAAACCTTGAAGCGCCTGCTTCTTTAGCTGATTTTGCTGCATCTAAAATTTTATTAATTTCCATTAAAGATTCTTTCTCAAGCCCAGTATTGTAGTGCGCTGACTGCGGACAATATTTACAATTTTCCGGACAAGAGCCAGTTTTAATGCTTAAAAGAGTGCTGATTTGGACTTTATTTTGGTCGTGAAATTGGCGGTGAATTTCTGCGGCCTTAAAAATCAAATCGTTAAACGGCAAAGCAAAAAGTTGTAAAACTTCTGCAACGCTAAAATCGTGACGCAAGCTAAAATCGCAAGACGCAGAAAGCACTTCTTCAGATTTAATATTTTCGTTAATTTCTTTCATGATTATTTCCAAACAATGAGGCATTTGAACAGATCGCCCATTTGACTTGAATCAATCAAACGGTCAATTGCTAAGTTTATTTTTTCTTGACTTTCTGACGATTTATTAGCCAAAAGCGCTTGTCGCCTTTCTTCAATTCCCAAGCTTTGTAACAACTGCGCTTGTGAAATTAAAGAAGTGTTTAAAGCAGAATTTTTGGCGATTTTTTCTAAGGCAGAAAAATCAACTAATGCCGTAATATCAGATTCACCCGGCGTTTCTAAAACATCGCATTTTTGGTGATTTTTTATAGCTTGCAGCGTGTTAGCAAATTCATTTTTGATATAACCATAATCAATGTTGATGGCAATTCCGCCTTTTTGATTCAAGGCTCGGCAAAGCTGACTCATAAAATTCCGAGCCTCAAAACTATATTCAAAAACCGCGCCAATTGGCGCGAGAGTTGCGATTTCTTTTTCGACAAAATCATGTATTTCTCGATCAAAAGGAGCGAGTGCGAAATTTTTGTTGTTAATAATTCTTTCGCGCCAACCAATTTCTGTATGTACAAATTGATCGATCGGAAAACAGTCAAAAAGTTCGTTGGTGATGAAGAAAATTTCTTGCTCGGGCGCAAGCTGTAATTCTTCAAATTTTTGATGCCATTTTACCTGAAATTTTTGCAGATTTTCTTTTTGAATTTTTTGCAAAACTTCGTTGATTTCAATAATATGAAAAGCTGTGCGCTCAAGAAAATCAATAGCCTGTGGAATTTTTTTATCGGAGAGTTTTTTTATCGCGGTTAAAATATCGCAAAATAAAGTGCCTTTTCCCGCTCCCATTTCAACCAGCGCAATTTTGGTTTTTTTCACACTTGCAACATGCAATAAATAAACAGCCAAAAGCTCGCCAAAAACTTGAGAAATTTCAGGCGCGGTTATGAAATCAGAATTTTTTCCGATAGGATTTTTAGTTCGGTAATAGCCAGTTTGCGGATGGAATAATGCCTCCGACATGAAGCGCGAGATTTTCATCTGATCTTGATTTAAGTGCTTTTAGCGTCGCATTAACAGGGAGATTGTCATTAAATCGAGATATCAACTTTGATATTTTCGATTTTTTCAAGCTCTGCTTTTATATTTTTCTTAACCTCTTCAACCTTTCGATATTTTTCAGCCAACTCTTTTTGTTTTTGAAGGTCAAATTCACCCGTTGTGGTAATTGGGATTTTGATTTTTATTTCCGCTATTCTCTTAGCGCCAAGTCTTTTATTTGAGCCTTCCCCTTCTTTGTATAATGGTAAAGTATTGTTTAAGATTGAGTACAAATATTCTAAAGAAATTTTTCCTCTATGTTCTGGTTTTAAAAACAAACCTCCGCAATGAGTGGTCATTGAAAATTTGCCATTTCTCACAAAAACAGTTCCGACATAAGTGCCATCAGTGGTCCAAGTTAAGCACTCTTGGTCGTAATCAAAACTATTTATATTGGCAATAATGCCCATTTCTATTGTTTGGGAAGAATAAACTGGATACTCGCCTTTATTTTTATTCATATACTCTTTCGTATATTCTGCTTTGCCTTTTTCTATCGTAAAAATCTCATCAATTGATAGCTCTATATCGCCACATCCTTCCTCGGTAAGAAAAGTTGCACTATCCTGAAGCTCTGTTGAATAATTGCTGATTATATCTGCTGAATTTTGAAGGAAGCCCGAAAAATCAGCCAAAGATATTGGTTTATTTTCTTCGATTATACCCAGATCAATTCTTTCCTGCTCATTCCAATCTTTGTCTACAATCCATTGTCTTTCTTTGTTATTCTCGAATCTTTCAATTGATTGCAATTTGCATCTTTTATCATGATTCAGTTTTGCGAATCCTTTTTTGTTTCCCTTGAATGATTTAAAAAGCTCTACAGCTTCTTTTAAATCGTCTTTTTCTATATCGAACCTATGAACATCGCGACTTTCTCCCATCTCGCTGCAAAGATAGGTAAAAACTGGATCGGTTTGTGTTTGCGACTTATCGTTTTTTTTAGTAACAACTAAAATATAAGTTTTTTTTGATGTAGTAAAAAATGTTTTTAGAGGAAGGGAAATTATGGCATCAATAAAACAATTATCCAAAATGAATTGACGCAAATTTTTATCATTTTGTCGGTTAAAAATTCCGTCTGGAACAATTACAAAAGCTTTGCATTTCGGCTTCAGAGCTTTTATTATCCACTCCATAAATAACCCCTCAACACCCATCGCATTTGTTTTGTAGTAGTTCTTAAGGGTAGAGTTTTTTGCAATTTCTTCTTTTAGATTGCTGCTGCCGCTGGTGACATATGGCGGATTGGTTAGAATCAAATCATATTCATTTTCTGTTGGTTCCGATAAAGTTCCAAGAATCGAATTAGTTTTTAAGATGAAACTTTGATTAAAGAGATCTGCAAACTGTTCGGTATATTCTCGGTTTTCTTTTATTAGTTCGCAAAAATATATGAGCATATTGGCTTTTGCGAGAATGATCGTTTTTTGCTCATCTTTATCAAAACCCTTATCAAATCCAACTATTGTTACATTTGATTTAACCTGTTTTTCTTTGGTTTTTTTTCCATCTTTTTCAATCTCAAATTCTCCAACACTATAGAGATTCTTTAAATTCTCTTTTACAAACTCCAAAGGGAATTTACCGACACCGCAAGCTGGATCGCAGATTTTGCCGCCATCTTTTAGCTCTCCTTCCGCCATTTCAATAATAGCTCGCACAACCTTGATTGGCGTAAAAAACTGACCCCAATTTTTTTTGCTTATACTCTCTTTTAGAAAGCTTTCAAATAGCTTACTCTTAAAATCGTGGTCGATATTTTCTAACTTTCCGTAATTCTTAAATTTTTCCAAGACCTTCTTAAAAACAGTTCCATAACCATCTACAGCTTTTTGATCTTTGCTTACAAATATTGTGCCGTTGATTATGGTTGTTTTATCTTTTCCTTCAGGAAATAAATCTTTTATTTTTGGCCTTACTACATTTGCGTAGTGCTGTAAAACATCGTTGATTTCATTGTTATCGTATTTCTTCAACAATTCGTCAAAGCTAAAATCACCCCTTAAAATATTTAGATCGCTTAGATATTTGAAAATAAAAAGCTCAACAAATGTATAAAGACAATTTTCTGGAGTAGCTCCGCTGACGCTCCAAACATCTTGCCATATTTGCTTTGCTAGACCAGTTGGATCAATAAGTTGTATAGGAAGAATGGCATCATTTTTAGCGTCTATTGATTGGATTATTTCAGTAATAAATCCATGTAAATTTTTGTCATTTTTGTCAAACTTATATTTGAGTTCTTTTCCATTTCTATCTTTAACGCTATTGCCAGTTGCGGCATTAATCCACAGGGTTTCTTGTGTATCTGTGACAATGATTAATTTGGTTCTTAGCTTCTTTGCAACTTCGATCTCTTGTAAAATTGCTTTATCTTTTTTGTTCTTTGTGTTGAATTCACGAGGAGATTTATTCTCAACTATAGCAATAACTTCTTTTTGTTTTGTTATAATTCCATCAACCTTTTTGTTTAGAACATCTCCATAATCTACGCTTCTTATAATTTCGGCTTCTTTCAACTGTTTTACAGTTGTTGGGCCAATATTGTAAAAGTTCCAAGTACCAATTTTCTCTGGGTTTTTTAGCAAATCTCTTTGCAATAATTCTTCGCTCATAGGGCTACTAAATTTTTAATAATTAGATCGAATTTATTTATTGTGATGTCGCAATTATTTTCTCTTATTATTAGTCAGAACATTTTTATGGCCGCCAGTTCAGGAAATTTTTTAATATTAAAAGTCCAGCTTCGCCACTTTTTTCTGGATGAAATTGAATGCCTAAAATATTTTCTTTCGCAATAATTGCATTAAGTTTGGAGCCATATTCTACCTGAGCCAAGACATTATTTTCATTTTGGCAAATGAAGTGGTAAGAATTGGCAAAATAAAAATGTTCGCCATTTTTTATATCTTTTAAAGCTGGATGTTTGGTTGGTTTTAACATGATTTCATTCCAACCCATATGAGGAATTTTTAAACCCTCTTGCGCGGCGATTTTTTCAACTTTGCCATTGATAAATCCCAAACCCTGATGTTCGCCATTTTCATAGCCAATTGAGGATAAAACTTGCATGCCAACGCAAATTCCAAGAAATGGTTTTTTTTCAACTAAAACTTGTTTTCTAATTTCGGGCAAAAGCCCTTCAACTGATTTTAAACCATCCATACAATCACCAAAAGCGCCAACTCCGGGAAGGATTAGATGATTTGCGGCGCGGATGTCGGAAGGCTTATTTGAGACTAAAAAATTTTCATTATTTTTAACAAAACTTAGGGCATTCAAAACGGATTCAACATTTCCCGCCCCATAATCAATTATCACTGTTTTCATGCAACAACTTGGGTTTTCGATTTTTGTAATTTCAACATTTTGCGGTGAAGTTTGGGATTTGTAATTGAATAACCAAATTCAGGATGTGAATCGGCTTTTAAATTTTTAAGAAAACGTAATTTAGCGTGAGTTTTATCACGACCGAAAACCAGGCCGACAAAATTATAATCTTTTTTCTTTAAATGTTCGCAAAGCCAGTAATTGGAATTGAGCGCGACTAAAAAAATGAAAGAGATTTCGAGCAAAATTTTATCAATTTCAGGAAGAAAATTTTCCATGTAAGCAATTAAAAAATTAACCAGCAAAATGGCTAAAAATTCGCTCCACATTTTGTGATATAAAAACCACAAGCCGCTAAATAAAAAAGCAAAGAATGAAAAACCTTCTTTTAACAGGATTACATCCTCGATTTTTCCTTCTTTATTTTTTTTGATTAGCGCGTTGTAAATTTTCATAAAAAGGAAATTAAAAGGACGGGTTTTAATTCCCGTCCTTAAAATATTAAGCTTTCAAAGCGTTTTTAGCTTTTTCAACGATTTTTGCGAAAGTTTCTGGCTCACGAGTTGCAAGGTCAGAAAGAACTTTGCGGTCCAAATCAATGTTAGCAGCTTTTAGGCCGCTGATGAATTTAGAGTAAACTAAACCATGAGTTCTAGTTGCTGCGTTGATACGTTGAATCCACAATGCGCGGAAGTCACGTTTTTTAGTTCTACGATCGCGATAAGCGTAACGTAATGCTTTTTCAACTTTTTCAATTGCAATTCTAAAACAATTCTTCGCACGACCGCGATATCCTTTAGCAAGTTTTAAAATCTTTTTGTGTCTAGCCTTTTTGGTGACACCTCTTTTTACACGACTCATTTTTTTCTCCGAAAAAAATTTTTAAATTCATCCCTCCATCTCCCTTTTTAAGGGAGGGGTCACGCTAGCGCGATGACGGAGTGCCTCGAACTGACATCGAGGTAGGACTGGTTACTGGGATTTATAGACCGTATGGCAATTTGTGAGCCAATAAGCTCGCTGAATGACCTTCAGAAAGAACTGCGCCTTTGCGCAATTTTCTGATACGACTTTGACTTTTTTTACCGAGATTGTGTCTCTTTCCGGCTTGTTTGTGGACAACTTTCCCAGTCCCAGTGACCTTGAATCGCTTCTTGGCTCCACTGTTTGTTTTCATTTTTGGCATCGTTTTTCTCAATTAAGATTAATAAGCAGATTCAGAGGTAGAAAGCCTTGACCTAAGAACCATGTGGCCAACAGGAATCTTCTTTTTAGGAAGAAACCGCAACCGAAAAGCTCGAATATACATCGAGTTTTTATGTAAAGCCCGTCGTCGCCTCCGTTGGAGGCTATGCCGGGCAGGCTTCGCTCTAGCAATCTACGCTGGACAGTTCAGGCACAAGGCCTGGCCTGCCCAAGCGTAGCTCGCAAGAGCGAAGCCTGGTGGGATCAATAGGACTCGAACCTATGACCAAGACGTTATGAGCATCCTGCTCTAACCAACTGAGCTATGATCCCGTATTCTAATGTTGTGATTTTTTCTAAATTATAGAGAACTTCTAACAAAAGGGGCGGGCAAGTTAGGGGGGGAAAGGTTTTTTGCAACTGGTTTTTGATTTCAGGTCATCGAGATGCTGGCTCGATGACCTGAAGCTTTTTAAACTTCCTTCTTCTTCGCCACCGCAACCAAGGCTGGGCGGACTAATCGATCAGCAATAGAATATCCGGCTTGAATAACTTGAATCACTGTTTCTTCTTCCGATTCACTTTCTACATGAGCAATTGCTTCGTGAAAATTATGGTCAAATTTCTGGTTTAGCGGATAAATTCTTCTAACCTGATTTTTTTCCAAAACTTTCATCAATTCTTTTTCCGTCATCACAATTGCATCGGCGTAATTTTTAATTGCCGGAACTTTTTCAATTTCTGCTTTTGGCGCATTTTCGCTGGCAAGGAAAAAATTTTCTATTACCAAAACCAAATCGCTGGCGAAATTTGAAATCGCAAATTTTGCCGATTTTTCCAGCTCTTCGCGCGATCTTCTTCTAACATTATCAAGCTCTGCGAAAGCGCGCAAAATTTTATCATTTGACTCGGAAAGTTTTTGCTCGAGTTCAGCAATTTTTTCTTCCGGCGTAATTTTTATTTCTTCTTGTTGAGTTTCTTGTTTTGACTCTTGGGAATTACTTTGAGGATTATTATTTTCTTCCATTTTTTCTCCTTTCAGATTTTTTTAATACAGTTTGACTCATCCAACATATGAAGCGGCAAACTGACTTTCAATAGGGTTGCTTTAAAATTTTTGATTTGTAACTTGATTGGAAATCTTTTCTGGACAGATTGTCCAAAATCTCCTCTTAAAAATTCTTCAAAATAATGTCTGACAGAATGCTCAACCAAGCTAATTACTTGGTTCCAATGGTTGTTGAACAAACTGCAAAAGGTGAAAGATCTTTTGATATTTATTCACGCCTTTTAAAAGAACGTATCATTTTCTTATCTGGTCAGGTGAATGATCAGGTTTCGTCTTTGATTGTGGCACAATTGCTTTTTTTAGAATCGGAAGATCCAAAAAAAGATATTTATTTTTACATCAATTCCCCCGGCGGCATCGTGACTTCGGGACTCGCCATGTATGACACTATGCAATATATCAGACCTGATGTTGCAACTCTTTGTATCGGCCAAGCCGCTTCAATGGGATCACTTCTTTTAACTGCCGGCGCACCAGGAAAAAGATTTTGTTTACCAAATTCGCGCATCATGATTCACCAGCCTTCCGGCGGTTATCAAGGTCAAGCAACTGACATCGAAATTCATGCTCAAGAAACTTTGGCATTAAAAAGAAGATTGAACGATATTTACGTAAAACACACTGGTCAAAAACTTTCCGTGATTGAAAAATCAATGGAGCGTGACAACTTTATGTCACCGGAAAAAGCTAAAGATTTTGGCTTGATCGATGAAGTCATCGAAAAAAGATTTGAAAAATAATTAACGTCTAAAAATTTAATTTATGGTTAAGAAACAAGACGACGAAAAAGAATTATCCTGTTCATTTTGCGGCAAAGGCCAAAATGAAGTTAAAAAGCTAATCGCTGGCCCAACTGCATTAATCTGCAATGAATGTATCGGCATTAGTATGGATATTTTGCGTGAAGAGCAAAAAAAATCGCCATTGCAAAAAACTGATGGCAGCAAGCCAACACCGAAAGATATTCTAAAAATCCTCAACGAATATGTTGTGGGTCAAGAACATGCGAAAAAAGTTTTATCAGTTGCGGTTTACAATCATTACAAACGAATTGATTCAATTTCTAGTTCCGCATCTTCCGAAAGCGTCGAATTAAGCAAATCAAACATCTTAATGATCGGGCCAACCGGCTGTGGGAAAACATTACTTGCGCAAACTTTAGCCAAAATTCTTGATGTTCCTTTTACCATGGCTGACGCTACTTCATTAACTGAAGCTGGTTACGTTGGTGATGACGTAGAAAATATTATTGCGCGTCTTTTACAAGCTGCCAATTTTGACATTGAAAAAACACAACGCGGCATCGTTTATATTGACGAGATCGATAAAATTGCTCGTAAATCTGAAGATAACACTCGTCGCGATATTTCTGGCGAAGGCGTGCAACAAGGTTTGTTAAAAATTATTGAAGGCACTGTGGCTTCAGTTCCAACCCAACCTGGTCGCAAAACTTCACAACAAGAATATGTGCAAGTTGACACGCGCAATATTTTATTCATTTGCGCTGGTGCATTTTCAGGTTTGGAAAAAATTATTGTCGCCCGCGGCAAAGGCTCCTCAATTGGCTTTGGCGCTGATGTTAGATCAAAAGATGACGATGCCGGAAAAGATATTTTTAACCAAGTTGAACCAGATGATTTAATTAAATTCGGTTTAATTCCTGAAATTGTTGGTCGTCTTCCGATCATCGCTCCACTTGAAGGTTTGACAGAAGCAGATTTAACCAGAATTTTATCAGAACCAAAAAATTCTGTAGTTCGCCAATATCAAAAACTTTTTGATATTGATAAGGTTGAATTGAAATTTGATGAAGAATCTTTGAAAGAAATTGCTAAAAAAGCGATTGATAGAAAAACCGGCGCGCGTGGTTTGAGAGCAATTGCTGAGAATATTCTTTTGGAAACTATGTTTGAAATTCCATCAAAAAAGAATGTAAAATCTGCTTTGGTAACTAAGAAAGTTTTGACTGAAGGAAAAGGTTTGGAAATTACTTATTTGACTGAAAAAGAAATCGAAGCGCGAGAAGAAGAGAAAAAAACAATTACTGTTGTTCCGCAAAAAGAGAAAAAAGGTACGGCTTAATATTTTAATCTAATAGATCCTGAAACAAGTTCAGGATGACGGAGGTTTTTGCTTAAACGGAGTTTTTACTTAACTAGCCTTCCCCACATCGTCATCCTGAACTTGTTTCAGGATCTATTAGATTGCACTTACAAATGTTCGTTGGTGTTCAACATCCAGCTAGCATCTCGACGACTCGCTAAAGCGCTTTGCTCGATGATCTATTTTTTTAAACGTTACTTAGAAATTTTTATTTCTAATGCATGCAATCCCAAGCCAAACTCATCTTTTAAAAGTGCATTAATTTTCCGATGCGCATTTACCGCATTTAAATCCTCTAATTCTTCAGCAGCAATCTTGATCGCAAAATGCGTTTCTCCCGTTCCATTATCACCCATATGTCCACTATGAAGATGTGAATTATTTTTCACCTCTAAAAAACTCGGATTTAAATTATTTTTTAGTTTTTCTTCGATCCTTTGCTTCATGTTAAAAAAAATGTTAATAACTTGTTAAAAACTCTCCACTTATTCACCGAAAACTTTTTTAACAAAAACTTATTAAATTTTTCCACATTTTATCCACAGGTTTTCCTACTGTTGAAAAAGTTTTTGTTAAATTTTTTATATGTTAATAACTTTTATAAATCTTTTATTTTCAAGGATTCTTGAAGATTTTATCTGTTAATAAAATTGTTAAAAATTTTTAATTAAGAAATTAACAGCCCTAATAAATATAACTAAAACATAAATGAATAATTTAATTAATACTCTTCTAAAAAAAGAAAAGTTTTCAAACCCACCAATTTGGATAATGAGACAAGCGGGAAGATATTTACCGGAATATCGCGAAATCCGCTCTAACGTAAAAAACTTTTTAGAACTTTGCTATACACCAAAATTAGCTTCAGAAGTTACTTTACAACCAATTCGCAGATTTGATTTTGATGCAGCGATTATATTTTCAGATATATTGGTAGTACCTGACGCTCTAGGTGTGAAAGTTGAATTTGTAAAAAATGAAGGGCCGAAATTGCAAAAAATTTCTACAATTTCAGATTTAAAAAACTTCAAGACCGACAATATTAAAACCCATTTGCAGCCAGTTTTTGAAGCGCTAGCGCTGACAAAATCAAAACTTGGTAGCGAGAAAGCTTTAATCGGTTTTTCAGGTTCTCCATGGACTTTAGCTTGTTACATGATTGAGGGTGGTGGATCGAAAAATTTTGATTTAACTCGTGAAACTGCAATTCGTGATGAAGAATTTTTTAAACAGTTAATCGAAATTTTAACTCAAAATATAATCACTTACCTTTCACTGCAAATTGAAGCTGGCGCTGATGTAGTTAAACTTTTTGATTCTTGGGCGGGAATTTTGCCGCCAGCGCAATTGAGAAAATGGGTGATCGAACCAACTAAGAAAATCGTTTCTGAAATTAAAAAACGCTATCCAAAAACTCCGATAATTTGCTTTCCACGCGGAATTGGAATGAATTATAAGGAATTTGCTTTAAGTGTTGCGCCACATGGTTTAGCACTTGATCAAAATATGGAAAAAAAATGGGTAAAAGAGAATTTGCAAGAAAATCTTGATGTAGTTGTGCAGGGAAATTTGGATAATTATTTGCTAGCTTTTGGGACTAAAACAGAAATTGAAAAAGAAGTTTTAAATATTTTAGAAAATTTTGGCAGCCATCCTTTTATTTTTAATTTAGGTCACGGAATTTTACCGGAAACGCCGATTGAAAATGTGGAACTTGTGGTGAATTTAGTTAAGGGAAGATAGTTAAAGATTATAGATCCAAAAAACAAGTTCAGGATCTATAACTTTCTAAGGCTACAAAAGATTTTCAGTTTCCGTAACTGCTTGCGGAGTTCCAATGTGGAAATATTTACCTTTTAATTCCACACCTTTAACGCGGTGCAGTAATCCATCTTCGCCAACTGCAGATTTATAATAATGTGACATTGAAAAACATTCCTCCGGTGCTTTTTTTAAAATCTGAGGATTTATAATTTGTAAACCCACATAAACATGAGTCATCGCTACATCGGGAAAACGAAAAAGAGTTCCTTTATCTAAAAAAAAATCACCACCACCGTGAATATTTCCTTCATAACCAATATAATCTTCAGTTTTTTTAAGGCCTAAAAGAATATCGCATTCCTGCGGATCCCATGATTTTGTTATATATTCAATATCAGAAACCACACTTTCTTCTTCCCATAAAACATCGCCGTTAATCGTTAAAAGCGGTTCATTTAAATCGATAAGATCTTTTGCAAAAAATAATCCGCCGCCGGTCTCAACTTTTTTATTTTCACGGGAAAAAATAATTTTTGGATTATTCAATTTTTTAATATGAGCTTTAAGTTGGTCGGCTAAATAATAGCCATTAATTATAATTTTTTTGATGTCTGAAATTTGATCTAATTTTTCAATCGCATAATCAATAATTGCTTTATCTTTTATTTTAATAAGAGGCTTAGGAGTTGAATCAGTAAGAGGTCTCATGCGTTCGCCACGACCTGCGGCAAAAATAAAAGCCTGAGTAATTTTTGTCATTTTTAATTTATGAAATGAATTCTATTGGGTAATTCATTATTGTTGACTAATGAATCATTGGGAAAATATTTTTTTAGCAATTCGCCATATTTTTTAATGGCATTGATTAATCCTTCGGCAGGTTTTTTATTTTTCATTCCTTCAGTTATCAAGTTGCAAACTTCCTGTAATTCATCATTAGAAACTATGTCTTTGCTGCGTAAATCAGTTCGAACAATTGTAATATGTTCAAAACATGAAGTATAAATTAGCAAAGCGCTGCCTTTTTTTGTAGAGCCAAGATTATAGCTGTAAAAATATTCGCAGGCGCGGCGATTTACTTCTTCCAACATTTCAGATTTAGTGATGAAAGGGACGCATAAAATTGGAAATTGTCCGGCGATATTTATTCCAAGAATAAAAGATAAAGCTAATACCAAGAGAAGCAGGGAATCAGAGTTAGAAAATTTAACAGTGATGGCTGCTGCAATGAAAGTTAAAAATATTGTAAAGATATATTTAGCTGCATGATAATTGCCGGAAGATCGAGAGAAAATTGGTACAATCTCGCCATTACTTCCAATCTCAGCTCGTCTTATTTCTTCTTTAATAGCCTTGATTTCATTTTTGTTAAATAATCTTCTCATTTTTTTGAAATTAATTTTTAAATTATTACCAGCTTCCACTCGCTCCACCGCCACAGAAGAACAGGATTTTGATGAAGTTCATGTTTAAAATTTATAATTTTTATTTTTACTCATCAAAAGCAACAAACCCGCCAATTTGAGAATCCCACAATTTTTTATAAGTACCGTTCAAATCAAGTAATTCTTGATGTGATCCATCCTCAACTATCCGACCTGTGTCAAAAACTAAAATCCTATCCATGTGTTTTAATGTTGAAAGACGGTGTGCGATTACAATAGTAGTCTTATCTTGTATTAGATTTGTGAGACTTTCCTGAATTAAATTTTCAGTAATTGAATCAAGTTGGCTGGTTGCTTCATCTAAAATCAGGATCGGCGCATTTTTCAAAAAAGCGCGTGCAATGGCAATTCTTTGGCGCTGTCCGCCCGAAAGCTTAACGCCACGTTCGCCAACAAGTGAATTATAACTCTCGGGTAAGGTTTCGATAAATTCGTGGGCGTGAGCTTTCTTTGCCGCTTCAATTACCAGAAGCACGCCATCTTTTGCTTGTGATTCCTGATCCTGTGAATCAAGGATGACGGAATGATTACCGTAATAAATATTTTCTAAAAGCGTGCGGTGAAAAAGTGAAGGATCTTGCGGAATCACGCCAATTGCTGCGTGAAGGGAATCTTGGGTAACTTTTGAAATATCTTGGCTATCAATTAAAATTGTGCCGGAATCAACATCAAAAAAGCGGCATGGAATTGTGATAAGAAAAATTTACATTACGAAATTCAATTTCGCCGCGCGTTACTTTTAGGGTTGTGGAATTAGGCGAATCTTCAATCTGCAAAGGTTCGTTAATTACAGAAAGTGCCTGATTTATGGTTCCGACATCTTCAAGAAATCCGTTTAATTCATTCGCTGTCATCCACATTAAATGAATGATCCAGTTATTGATGGTAAATAATAAAAGAAAGTCACCCAAAGTTACTTGGCCCTTAGAATAAAGCCAAATTAGCGTGATGATACAAAAAGAAAAATAGGCCGAAAAAGTGAAGGCGTGAATTATATAAAACTTGATTAAAAAAATTTTGCGCTGCTTAGAAATTTTGGTGTAATCATCTTGCAAAGCCTTGATTTTACTGCTTTCGTAACGTGAGCGCGAGAAGAATCTGATATTGCTGATATTACTTAAAACATCAACCAGATTGCCCATGATTTTAGTTTGTTTATCTGCTGCCGCAATTGAGAGTGGTTCGGTTAAACGTGCAGCGCGAAATGCCATTAAAATAAAAATTGTGGCCCAAAAAATTAGTGCAAAAGCGAAAAGTTTGTGGACGAAAAGAAGCGTAAAAAACGCAATTATTAAACTTAAAATTACATTTAAGAAATTATAAAGAATCCTTCCCAGCATCGGCGGCGTTGTGCCGGCGAGATCGCGAACTTTATTTGCCAGAGATCCAGAAAAATTATTCTGAAAGAAATTATGCGAATGCTGCATGGTGTAATCCATCGATTCAGTGGTGATTTTCTTCTTCATTAATGGAGTTAAATTCATCCAAGAAAAATCAGCGAGGCGCCAGATTAATCCGGGCAAAAGGGTTAACCCAATTAGCAGTAGCGCGGGTTGGCCAGATTGTTGAAATTATATTTTCATGAGGAGTCGCAGCGAGTTTATCGACCAAGATTTTTGAAACATAAGGCCACAACGAAAGATCAATTGCGTTGTAAAGAACGACAAAAAGATGCAAGCCGACATAGAATTTGAAAGGCTTGATCGAGTGCAGCAGAAATGTGAAAGCGGTTTTTGGTTTTTGCATTTTGTAGATTTTTTTACTGAACTCAAAATCGTATGGACCCCGTCGTGAAGACGGGGTGACAAACTTTAGTTTGTACGAAGGAGCAAGTTGGAGATATGTAAATCAAATATACTCGATGTCACCCCGTCTTTACGACGGGGTCCGTGCGGTCTTGAAATAATTGTTAAACGATATCCAGCCCAATATCCACCGCGCGCGCTGAATGAGTAAGCGAGCCAACAGAAATAAAATCAATTTCTAATCCCGAAAATTCTTTCACAGTTTTTAAATTCACGCCACCCGAAACTTCGATTTGAGATTTTTTATTAATGATTTTGATCGATTTTTTAATGTCAGAAATTTTCATATTATCGAGCAATATAACATCAGGTTTTGCTTTAATTGCTTCTACAACTTGTTCAACCGTGTCGCATTCAATTTCAATTTTTAATTTTGAATCAGCGCATGCTGCAACTGCTTTGGGAATGCTTCCGGCTGCTGCAATATGATTATCTTTAATCAAAATCATATCAGCCAAACTAAAGCGGTGATTTTTTCCGCCGCCAACTTCAACGGCATATTTTTGTAAAAAACGCAGTCCCGGTAAAGTTTTTCTGGTGTCGAGAATTTTGATTTTTTTATTGTTAAGTGCCGCAACAAATTGCTGCGTAAAAGTTGCAACTCCGCTTAAATGCTGGATCAAATTTAGAACAACTCTTTCAGCAGCAAAAACTAATTTGGCATCTCCCGCGCCGAAAGCGATTGATTTTGTTTTGGAAATCAACGCGCCATCTTTGGCGGAGATTTTGAAATCAAGTTTAGAATTTTTAAATTTCGGAGAATTTTTTAAAGCCAAAAAAGCCTCAGAGATTACATCATGTCCGCAAAAAATAATATCTTCGCGAGCTTTGATTTCAAAGCTTACAATGCTATTTTTTGGAATTGTTAAATCAGAAGTAATATCGTCCAAAGCGCAATCTTCACAAAGGGCAATTTCAACAATTTTTTTAATCTCTTTTCTTACAGATTCTTTTTGCATTTGCGGGGATCGAATTTTTGTTTTTGTAGTTTAGCCAAGCGCTGATTGATGAAAACGCGCATGAAATTCATTTCTTGTGCGCTGATCTGGCGTTCGCCGCTTTCACTTTCTTTAATTAATTTTTCGATAACAGTAAAAGCCATGCAACCATCACCCATTTCTTCATAAAGAAAAGCTGGCATTTGTTTGGTCCAGAAAGGCGCGCTTGGAGAATTATTAGAACTTAATTTTTCTGCCATTTCCAAAGCACGATTCATATCGCCTAAATTATTTTTAGCAATGTAAGTGCCTTGAAAAAGCCACCACCATTTATTGTCAATGTCGCGCGAGGAATGTTGATCAAGATAATCAACGATATAGCGCGTGTCAGGTTTATTTTGGGTTTGGGCATAATAATAAGCAGCTAAAGCGGGAATGAAATTAGATTTTGGATTTAATCCATCAAGCATCGTCATCCATTGGTATAGACGGGAATAATCGTAATTTTTTAAAGCGACAAATCCAGCAAAAACGTCGCCAGAATTTTGCAGGCGCGTTCCTAAAACGCGGAATAAAAATTCATTATCACCAAGTGAAAGCGTTGAAACCAGATATTGGCTTGGAACTGGCGGAATGATTTCAAAACTTGGTTTTATATTTTCAGTTTGTTTCCAGAAAAAAATCTGAGCTACAAAAGTGACGATGAAAAGCCAGAAGAAGATTTTATGTGAATAAATATGATAAAAGAGACGGAAGCTCATTTTAGAATTGCTTCTTTTTAAAATCGTGAAAGGCCATAAAAATCATAAGAGGAATGTAAATTATTGATTGCAGTAAAATTATTTTCAAATTGCTTGAATCATTGATTCCGTAGGTTAGCCAACTGCTTTGTCCAAAAAGATCGAGGCGCGGAAAAAGAGCGGAGAGAAATTTTAGAGAAGTATCAAGAAAATGGTTTTTAGCTTGAGTTAAATCTTGTGGTAAATTGATTGCCAAAACAAAAACTCCCATCAGGCGTGAAATAATGTAAAAGCCAAAACTTGCCATGATTGCAGAAAAGGAATTTTTGAGAATTAGTGAAGATAAAAGTGAGAAAGAAATCACGATCATAAGTTCAGAAAGCAAGCTGCCCGACCAGACAAGAAGCCCTATTTTATTAGCATTAGTAATAAAAAAAATTGCGGTTACTAATGGAATAAAAATCAAAAAAGCGGCGATAAAAAAGCCGAATAAATAACCTAAAATAAATTGTTCGCGTGAAATCGCTTTGGAAATAATGAATTCAACTTCTTTATTTTCAAAAGCGCGATTGATGTTGAGGCAAACGAATAAAATCATGCCAATTGCTAAAATAGCGCGCGAAGAGCCCGCGATATAAGCCGAAGTCATTTGTTGTTGTTCTGTTAAAGCAGTTGAGCCTAAGAAAATCGAAAGGGAAAAAGAGGCAATTAATGTGATAAAAAGACCGGCATAGAGTCTATCTCTAATGCCGGTCAGGAGAATATATTTTAGAATCGACTTCATATTAATTAGTGAAATATGGACGTCTGTTAGTATCGAATTTTTCTTGCATATCGCGATCAATTTTATTCACAGTGGCGCCGCTGCTTAAAATTGTGGCTTTGACGAAGATTACGGTTTCAACGATTGAAGTATCTTTAGAAATGGATTTGAAAAGCCATCCCAAGACTGGAATGCGTTGCAAGAAAGGAACGCCGCTGTCGGTGTTGGTGGTGGTGTCTTTCATCAAGCCGCCAATTACAAGAATGCCGCCGCTTTTAATTTTGGCGATAGTGTCGATGCTGCGAGTTTGAATAACCGGAACTTCGTTAGAGATTCCTGAAGGACTCGCCGGATCTACTACAGTGCTGCTTTTGATCGATAATTGTGGTTTGATACTCATGATGATTTCGCCAGTTTTTAAGTTAATTGAAGGCGTAATATCGAGTTGCACACCGACATTTTCTTCCTGTTTAGTGGAGGTGATAGTTTGAGTGTTGGCGGTTGAAGTACCAGTTGTTGTAACGTTCTGATTATTATCGATTTTAAAATAAACTAATTTGTCACCGAAATTTAGCGAAGCTTTTTGGTTGTTGATAGCATGAATACGAGGGCTGGAAATGGTTCTGGTGGTTCCGAAGGTTTCAAGTGCGCTTACTGTGGCACTGATGTCGGCGCCAAATAATTCAAGCGCAGTATAAGTGATGCCACTCGTAACGCTGACGCTGTTGCTAGCTTTTATATTATTTTGTTTACCTACGCTTGACCAGTTGATGCCAGCTTTAAAAGTTTCAGATAAAGAAACTTCTACAACTTTTGCTTCAATCAAAACTTGTGCCGAAGCTGATCTTTCAACATCTGCTAAATATTTTGCGATTGTTGTATGTTCTTTATCGGTAGCAAAAATCGAAAGGATTCCCGCTGATTTGTTAGAAGAAATTGCTGAAGCGGCGCCAGTTGAATCTTCGCTGGCTGCTGATGAAGAGGCGGAAAGAATGGCGTTAACGTTGGTTTCAACGTCACTCCAAAGTTGACCATCGATCAGATAATCAACGAAATAATTTTTCATGTAGGGGGTGTCGCGCTCAAAATGCAAAACTCCATTTTGATAGCTATAGCGCAAATTGCCGAGAGATGCGATGCGATCTACAACTTCTTTGAAAGGGCGGTTTTTAGCATTTAAAATAATGCCGCCGTTAATGCCGGGATCAAGATCAATATCAATTTGAGCGACTCGTCCAAGTTCAATCAAAACGTCTTTTAGAGGAACTTGATCTGTAACTGAAAAAGAAATGGTTTTATTGCTGCCAATTGAAGGTGCTTTAGGAGCCGCGATTAATTTTGAAATATTAGGAATTGGCGCTTCAACTGCCTGATTTGTTTTGATTTTCTCAGGATTTTTCATGATACTATTTTTGATGTCAGACCTAGATAGGCCGTTTTGAGTATCATATGGATCAAGCTTCCCGTAATAACAAGAAGGTTGCGCAAATAAAAGCGATAAAATGAAAAGCTTTTTAAGAAGATTGCTTGATTTGGACACTGAAGAATTCTCGTTAAATTGAGTATGTAAAACTTTGGTAAAGTGGAATTTTATAAAAAATAAAAACAACTTTTATTTGCGAAGTTTTTTTTAATCAATCTTTACTCCTTAAAATTTTTATCTTGGTTTTTTTTGATTCAAAAATGAATTTTAAAATTCATTTGCTGCTTTCTTGATTTTAGTAAAAGCAAATTTACCATTGGCGCACAATATCTTCCTACCAAAAAAATTTCCAAAAAAATGCTTAAAGAACAGGATAAAATTTTTACCAATCTTTACGGTTTTCAATTGCCAAATTTAGAAGCTGCTAAAAAAAGAGGCGACTGGCAGGAAACCAAAAAATTTCTGGATCAAGGTTCGGAATGGTTGATTCAGCAAGTTAAAGATTCTGGATTGCGCGGTCGCGGTGGCGCTGGTTTTCCAACTGGTACTAAATGGTCTTTCGTTCCTAAAAAATCTGACCCAAAAGAAGGCAAGCCGCATTATTTGGTAATCAACGCCGATGAATCCGAACCCGGCACTTGCAAAGATCGCGATATTTTGCGCAATGATCCTCATAAATTAATCGAAGGTTGTTTGATCGCCGCGCGCGCAATCAACGCCAACACTTGCTACATCTACATTCGCGGCGAATATTATAATGAAGCAGTTGCGATGCAGCGTGCAATTGATGAAGCTTATGATGCAAAATTAATCGGTAAAAATGCCTGTAATTCTGGTTGGGATTTGGACATTTATGTTCATCGCGGCGCTGGAGCTTATATTTGCGGCGAAGAAACCGCGCTTCTTGAAAGTTTAGAAGGAAATAAAGGTCAACCTCGTTTAAAGCCGCCATTTCCGGCTCTCGTCGGGCTTTATGGCTGTCCGACAGTTATTAATAACGTTGAGTCAATTGCAGTTGTTCCAGAAATTTTACGTCGCGGAGCGTCTTGGTTCGCAGGTTTAGGGCGCGAAAGAAATACCGGAACTAAAGTTTTCTGTATTTCTGGTCACGTAAACAAACCATGCAATGTTGAAGAAGAAATGGGAATTCCACTTCGCGAATTAATCGAAAAACATGCCGGCGGCGTGCGCGGCGGTTGGGACAATCTTTTGGCAGTAATTCCTGGTGGATCGTCAGTTCCGATGATTAAAAAAGATGTTTGCGACACCGTTTTAATGGATTTTGATTCTCTAAAAGCAGTTGGAACTGGCCTTGGAACTGCGGGCGTAATTGTGATGGATAAATCAACCGACGTAATCGCCGCAATTGCGCGTCTTTCTCATTTTTATAAACATGAATCTTGCGGACAATGCACGCCATGCCGCGAAGGAACTGGCTGGCTAATGCGGATCATGGATCGCATGGTTGCAGGAAAAGCAGAAGTAAAAGAAATCGATCAACTTTATAATTTAACCAAGCAAATCGAAGGTCACACAATTTGTGCTTTGGGTGACGCTGCAGCTTGGCCGGTGCAAGGTTTAATCAAAAATTTCCGCGGTGAAATGGAAAAAAGAATCGTGGAAAACAGTGCCAAATAGCATTCCAAAAACCGTCGCATTAATCACCGCTTGTGGGCGCGGAAACCGCTTCAATCGTGGCGAAGGAATCCCAAAGCAATATTTGCCTTTGGCGGGAGCGCCACTTTTACGTCACTCGATTTTAGCATTTTTAAATCATCCAAAAATTGATGATGTAATCTGCGTGATTCATCCAGATGATGTTGCTCTTTACGAAGAAGCAACCGCGGGACTTGATTTGTTAAATCCAGTTTTTGGTGGCGAAAGCAGGCAAGCTTCAATTCGTTTTGGATTGGAAGCTTTAAGCGAATATAAACCGAGCAAGGTTTTAATTCATGATGGCGTGCGCCCTTTTGTTTCTAAGCGCGTGATTAATGGCATTTTGGAAAAGCTTGAAACTCATCCAGCGGTAATTCCGGCAATTGCAGTTGAAGATACGCTCAAAAAATATTCCGACGGAAAAATTGAATGGACGTTGGAGCGCGAAAATTTATGGCGCGCCCAAACTCCGCAAGGATTTATTTACGAAGATATTTTAAATTCCCACGTCGCTTTCAAAGATTTAAATTTTACCGACGATTCGGCGCTAAATGAATATGCCGGAATTCCAGTGGCGATTGTTCCGGGTTCGCAAAATAATTTTAAAATTACTACTGCCGAAGATTATGAGCGCGCTATCCGCATGGCTTCAATGCTGATTCAAAATGTTAAAGAAGAAACGCGTTGTGGCAGCGGATTTGATGTTCATGGCTTTCGCGAAAGACAAAAAGATGAAAATAATTTTATCCGGATTTGCGGTGTTGATGTTGAATTTGATAAAAAAATCGAAGCACATTCCGACGGTGATGTCGGCATTCACGCCTTAATTGATGCTCTTTTAGGCTCGATTGGCGAGGGCGACATTGGCGAACATTTTCCGCCATCAGATTCAAAATGGAAAAATATTGATTCGCGTGAAATGCTAAAAACTGTGAAACATTTATTGATTAAAAAAGGCGCTTCAATTGTGAATTTAGACATCACGATAATTTGTGAAAAACCGAAAGTTTCCAAATATAAAATCCAGATGAAAGAAGAGTTGGCAAAAGTTTTAAATATTTCTCCAAGCCGCGTCAGCGTTAAAGCCACAACAACAGAAAAATTAGGATTCTTGGGCCGCCAAGAAGGAATTGCCGCTCAAGCGGTCGCTTCAGTTTGGATGGCGGTTACTGAATAATGACTTTAACGACCTATTAAATGATTGACCTCAATAGTAATTTTGCCATGGGCAATAAAACTATTCATTAGTTTCATTATGCGTTTTACAACATGTCTTTCTGTCAATGGCGTTCCATATTCAACTTTGCAGTAATTTAAAAACTTGGTGCAGAAATCTTGATAAACTTTTAGCAGTTCAAAAATATGCAGATTGGGAAAACGATATTCTTTATTTTCGCGATCATCTTCGCGTTTCAAAAATCCGATCACAAAAGCGAAAGATAAGAATTGTACAAATTTTGGATCTTGAATCACGCCCAAGTCGGAGCCATAATCTAAGCCTTTTTGCAGCATTTTGGTAAATTCATTGCGACCATTTTCAAATCTTTCCATATCTTCGATCAGCGGTGTTGGATCAAAATTATCTTCAGCAAAAATATAATTAAAAATTGCGACAACTTGTTCAATGGTAATATTTTTTTTCAATCCACCAAAAAGCTCAGATGCGCCGTTCAGCATTGGAGAATAATCCTGAGAAAGTTGAAGAATTAGTTCGTCGCTAATTTGTTTTAAGTCGGGCAATTCTTTTTGCGGCATTTCGTAACCAGTTCCTCGAAGTGCTGCCTGTTTGCCACGAGCATGGTTTACGCGATTTAAAATCACTACGATAAAAGTTGGAAGCAAAAGCGCGGCACCAAGGTTGGCGCACATGAAAGTGGTGTAAGATAAAATTGCTGAATCGGCGGTGAGATTATTTAAAGTATACATATTGCTGACAAAGGCAGAAATCATCAATATGGCACCAGCAATCGTAAATCTTGTGCGCACCATTGGATTTAGCAGTTCGACCACATTTATACTTTGCCCGCTAAATGGATTCCATAAACGCAATTGCCCTCTATCATAAGCTTTTAAATAGCTTTGAATTTCACTTAGAGTTTTGCTATTGCGAGGTGGATATTTGTAGTCTGTAAGTTTAAAATCTTTAATTTCTTCTGTCATAATTTGCAGAATTTTAGTTGCCTGAATTAGCTAGGATTTGGGATTTTTCCTGAATCAAATTTGCCCGTTCTTCAACTGCGATTTTAAGTTTTGCTATTTCTTCTTCTGAAGCATCTTTCGCAACGTAAATCGGGTTTTCATCAAAGTAAAAACAAATTGTCGAAAAAGGCAGCGGTATAAAAAATTTGTCCCAGGTATTAAGCCTTTTAAACCGTGAGGTTGAGTAAGAAGTTGCGATAATTCCGGCTTGAGAAATGCGGGCAATGTTTATTACTTCGCCATTGATTTTCTGGTTTGGTCCACGCGGACCATCCGGCGTGATGCCTAGAGAATAGCCATGTTTCAAGCCATTAAAAATTTTTTTGAAGTTGCTGATGTCAATTCCGCGTGACGATTTGCGATTGTCTTTTGATGAACCTAAAATTGAAATCAGCCCGAATCTTTCCATAATCCGACCCACGAATTTACCATCGCCGTGGCGCGAAGCTAAAGTCATGAAATTATAATAAGGATAAAGTTTTTTCGGTTTTTTGGTGATGTATGGAATCATCATCAAGCGATTATGCCAAAAGAAAATAATCAGCGGTTTTTTATTTTTTGCCGCCTCAATTATCACTTCTTGGTTTTTGAAAATTTTTTTACTCGTATGATAAACCAGCATCATATAGCCAACAAAAATCAGGCAAATTAATTCCTGAAACAGCCAGCTATATGTGATTTTGCGTAATAATTGCTTGAACTTGGTTTTAACATCATACCACTCAACGTCGGTTTGATAACCAAAAATTTTCCATTTTTTTGTCATTAAATTTTCTGTCCGGTTGAAGCCCAATCTTTAACAAAAGTTTCAAGGCCTTTGTCAGTTAATGGATGAGAAATTAATTGTTTCAAAACTTTTGCTGGAATTGTTGCAACGTCAGCGCCCATTTTGGCTGAATCGGTGATGTGAATTGGGTGGCGAATTGAAGCAACTAAAATTTGAGTGTGAATGTTTGGATAATTTGCGTAAATACAGCAAATTTCTTCGATTAATTCTAATCCATCTTGTCCGACATCATCCAATCTGCCAACAAAAGGTGACACAAAAGTTGCGCCAGCTTTTGCAGCAAGCAAAGCTTGAGCTGCTGAAAAACAAAGGGTTACGTTAGTTTGAACGCCTTTGTCAGAAAAATATTTACAAGCTTTTAATCCATCCAAAGTCATGGGTAATTTGATGCAAACATTTTTAGCAATTTTGCTTAAAATTTCACCTTCACGAACCATATTTTCATAATCAGTTGCCGCAACTTCAGCGCTCACAGGACCGGAAACAATTTTGCAGATTTCAGCAATAACTTCTTTAAAATCTCTGCCTGATTTTGCGATCAAACTTGGGTTGGTTGTAACGCCGTCAAGCAAGCCATAAGCCACGATTTCTTTAATTTCAGCAATTTCAGCAGAGTCGATAAAAAATTTCATAAGTTATTTTATTTGAATTTTGGAAGTGAAAATGGTTTGGTAGCTGTCTTTAAAATTAACCTCTCAGAATCTCTTAATCAACAAATCATGTCAAAAATATTCGCTCAGGTTTTGTTGCCTTTGGCGCTTAATGAACCTTTCAGCTATTTGGCTGAAATCGAAATTGAGCGCGGCGATGTTGTGCGCGTGCAGTTTGGCAAAAAGGAAATTTGGGGCGTTGTGGTTGGCGTAAGCAATGATGCGCCAGAAAATGTGAAAATTGAGAAATTTAAAAAAATTATTGAAGTAAATAAGCGTTTAAAATTATCAAAAAACCAGTTAAAATTTATTGAGATTATTGCTTCGTACAATCTTGCCAGTCAAGGTTTGGTGCTTCGTGCTTTTATCGGGATTTTAAATTCGGATAAAGTTAAAAAAGAATCAGCGCCAAAAAATCAGGAATTTAGAAAAGAAAATTTTTCCTTAAAAAAACTTTTGCCAAAACAGCAAAAAATTGTTGATGAGCTGCAAGAAAAAATGGCAGAAAATCCTCATTTCATCGGGCTTCTTGATGGAGTTACTGGCTCTGGCAAAACTGAAATTTATTTTGCGCTAATCGCGCAGATCCTGAAACAAGTTCAGGATGACGGAGTTTGTTTGGACTCGACCCCGCCACATCGTCATCCTGAACTTGTTTCAGGATCTATGCAAGCTCCGCAAGTCTTAATCCTTCTTCCTGAAATCGCTTTAACCAGCCAACTTTTACTGCGCTTCAAAGAACAATTTGGTTTTGATCCGGCGCTTTGGCATTCCAAAATTTCTAAAAAAGAAAAGCGCGAAATTTTTTACGGCGTTGCCCAAGGTTCAGTTAAAGTCTTGATCGGCGCGCGTTCGGCACTTCTTTTGCCTTTCAAAAATCTAAAGTTAATTGTGATTGATGAAGAGCATGATTCATCTTTCAAACAAGAAGATGTTTTTAATTTTCACGCTCGCGATATGGCGATTGTGAAAGCGAAACTAGAAAATTTTCCAATCATTTTATCTTCAGCAACTCCAGCAATTGAAACTTACTCCAACGCTACTTCCAGCAAATATCATCATTTCATTTTAGAACAAAGTTTTGGTCAAAAAAATGCGATTGAAATGGTGGATTTGCGTCGTGAAAAATTTCAAGCAAATGAATTTTTATCACAAAAATTACGCGAAGAAATTGCTAAAAATTTAGCTTTAAAAAAACAAACTTTATTATTTTTAAATCGCCGTGGATATGCGCCAGTCACGCTTTGCAAAACTTGTGGAAAAAAATATGATTGCCCAGATTGCGATTTTCATTTGGTGCTTCACAAGTCAAAAAAGAAATTAATTTGTCATCATTGCGGACATCACGAACATTTGCTTTCTAATTGTAAATTTTGCGGTGAAAAAGATGCCATAATTTCAATTGGAACTGGTGTTGAAAAGGTTGAAGAAGAAGTGCGCGCTACTTTTGTTGATGCCAGAATTGCGGTAATTACAAGTGACAATGTTTCAAATTTTGCCGAAGTTGACAAATTGGTAAAACAAATTTTAAACAGCGAAATTGATATAATTATTGGAACGCAAATGATCGCCAAAGGTCATGATTTTCCTGATCTCACGCTGGTTGGAATTATTGATGCCGATTCGTCGCTTTATTCATCAGAATTGCGCGCTTTGGAAAAAACTTACCAAATTTTAATGCAAGTAATTGGTCGTGCCGGAAGGCGTGAAGATGTAGGAAAAATTATCATTCAAACTTACAATCCGCAGAATTTTATTTTTGAAAAAATAATTGAAAGCGACAAAAAAAGTTTCTACGAATTTGAAACTAAAAACCGTCGCGCCTTAGATCTGCCGCCATTTTCGAGATTAACACGTTTTGAAATAAGTTCATTTTCAGAAAGCGAAGCAAAGAATTTTGCTAAAAAATTAATTCAGCATTTTCCAATTGATGATAAAATTGAAATTTTTGGACCCGCGCCAGCCGCTCTTCAACGCCTAAAAAACCGCCATCATTTTTTGGTGAATTTGAAAACTGCTAAAAAAGTCAATCTACAGAAATTAGTTGTGGATGTGATGAAAAATCTTGAAATTCCTAAATCAGTGCGAGTTAGAATTGATGTCGATCCTATAAGTTAATTCCCGTTATAAAGTCTTCGTTCCAGCTTGACCGCAAATTCCCGTCGTCTAGTTTGATTTAGGCGATGATATTATTGTTCGTGGCGTTCCAGCTTGACCGCAAATTCCCGTCGTCTAGTTTTAGTAAGAATATTGACCTTTTTATTTAAGTGTTCCAGCTTGACCGCAAATTCCCGTCGTCTAGTTTGTTTGTTGCGCTAATTCTTAAAGAGTTTTCGTTCCAGCTTGACCGCAAATTCCCGTCGTCTAGTTTACCTGAAATAATAGCGTTTTAAATAATGATGTTCCAGCTTGACCGCAAATTCCCGTCGTCTAGTTTCATAGCAAAAACAATTGAGCAAGATTGTGTGTTCCAGCTTGACCGCAAATTCCCGTCGTCTAGTTTCAAAGCTTCTCACGGCAATAGAATCCAACAGTTCCAGCTTGACCGCAAATTCCCGTCGTCTAGTTTCTAATTCAATTTCAAGATTTACTTGAGTGTGTTCCAGCTTGACCGCAAATTCCCGTCGTCTAGTTTCAGATTTAAAAGTAACTTCCTCAATTCTAAGTTCCAGCTTGACCGCAAATTCCCGTCGTCTAGTTTTCTTTACAGCGACAAAGCTAATTGCTGACGGTTCCAGCTTGACCGCAAATTCCCGTCGTCTAGTTTTATAGG
The DNA here is from genome assembly GCA_903937405.1 of uncultured Alphaproteobacteria bacterium. Taxonomy (GTDB): domain Bacteria; phylum Pseudomonadota; class Alphaproteobacteria; order Rickettsiales; family UBA1997; genus UBA2645. The sequence continues at coordinate 44,906 of CAIZZE010000005.1, forward strand.
TGAAAGCTGTTGTGCTAGTGACTGGTTCCAGCTTGACCGCAAATTCCCGTCGTCTAGTTTTAATTGAATCCTTGGCTAGCTTACCTTTTGGTTCCAGCTTGACCGCAAATTCCCGTCGTCTAGTTTCCATTCCTAAATGCTTAGCAATCCATTTGTGTTCCAGCTTGACCGCAAATTCCCGTCGTCTAGTTTTTGCCTTGTGAACTGAATAAAAGATTGGTGGTTCCAGCTTGACCGCAAATTCCCGTCGTCTAGTTTTAAAACCATTTTAAAGTGTAAATCCCTATCGGTTCCAGCTTGACCGCAAATTCCCGTCGTCTAGTTTTTATTATCTGATCGGGTGTTTCTTTAATTGGTTCCAGCTTGACCGCAAATTCCCGTCGTCTAGTTTGTCTACCGCTTAATCTTCGTAATGCGGTTAGTTCCAGCTTGACCGCAAATTCCCGTCGTCTAGTTTTTTCCTTCTTCTCTGTCAAAAATATCTTTAGTTCCAGCTTGACCGCAAATTCCCGTCGTCTAGTTTTGTACAAAACCGCAATAACAGCAAATAAGAGTTCCAGCTTGACCGCAAATTCCCGTCGTCTAGTTTAAATGGGATGGGAATAAATATCAAACCGCTGTTCCAGCTTGACCGCAAATTCCCGTCGTCTAGTTTGGAGTTCCCGAAACTTCGTAAGTGAATTGAGTTCCAGCTTGACCGCAAATTCCCGTCGTCTAGTTTTTGGGGCGTTGTTTTGCCGACAATTCAAGAGTTCCAGCTTGACCGCAAATTCCCGTCGTCTAGTTTTGTAAAAGTCTTTTCGTTCTTTTAGCGATTGTTCCAGCTTGACCGCAAATTCCCGTCGTCTAGTTTATATAAAGTACGAATCACCAAATATATCCAGTTCCAGCTTGACCGCAAATTCCCGTCGTCTAGTTTACCAAGTCAAACCCCCGCTGTTATTACAGGGTTCCAGCTTGACCGCAAATTCCCGTCGTCTAGTTTCGACTTTTAAAGGACAAGCAATGGGTGAGAGTTCCAGCTTGACCGCAAATTCCCGTCGTCTAGTTTGTTTGTACCCAAATTCTCGTCACGCCCGCAGTTCCAGCTTGACCGCAAATTCCCGTCGTCTAGTTTCCGTCTTTCAAAGTTCTGATGTGTTTGTGCGTTCCAGCTTGACCGCAAATTCCCGTCGTCTAGTTTGTTTGGGATTATTTCGCATCCTTCCCTCCGGTTCCAGCTTGACCGCAAATTCCCGTCGTCTAGTTTGACCTGTTATTTTTTCACCAATCTCTCTTGGTTCCAGCTTGACCGCAAATTCCCGTCGTCTAGTTTGATTCGATGAAAACAATGATAATATTCAAGGTTCCAGCTTGACCGCAAATTCCCGTCGTCTAGTTTTTTTCGTCAGTCATAGGGTTGTTCCGTGTTGTTCCAGCTTGACCGCAAATTCCCGTCGTCTAGTTTTAGCAGCATCAACGGCATCAAGACTTGCTGTTCCAGCTTGACCGCAAATTCCCGTCGTCTAGTTTAAATCTTAATCTCCGCAAGAATTGCCCCGTGTTCCAGCTTGACCGCAAATTCCCGTCGTCTAGTTTGAAATATAAACCCGAGTGTATTTATCTTCAGTTCCAGCTTGACCGCAAATTCCCGTCGTCTAGTTTTTTAAAAAAAATAAGTAATCCATATTAATTGTTCCAGCTTGACCGCAAATTCCCGTCGTCTAGTTTATGTCTGATTCGCGAGTGAAGAAACCAATTGTTCCAGCTTGACCGCAAATTCCCGTCGTCTAGTTTAGCTGGAGTTAAGACATTTAACGACGACGTGTTCCAGCTTGACCGCAAATTCCCGTCGTCTAGTTTTGAATTTCATTTTCTATTTAAAAGTTCTTTGTTCCAGCTTGACCGCAAATTCCCGTCGTCTAGTTTTGTTGGCAAATTGTCTTTCCGTCATTGAAAGTTCCAGCTTGACCGCAAATTCCCGTCGTCTAGTTTAGGCTTCCAAATCTTCATCCAATTGCTCTTGTTCCAGCTTGACCGCAAATTCCCGTCGTCTAGTTTTGGTATGATTTACTGCTATTTACTAACCGCGTTCCAGCTTGACCGCAAATTCCCGTCGTCTAGTTTGCTCCTTTTGCGGACAGTCAGCCCCTGATGGTTCCAGCTTGACCGCAAATTCCCGTCGTCTAGTTTCTCGGTTAATCTCATTGGCTGATTGCTTTAGTTCCAGCTTGACCGCAAATTCCCGTCGTCTAGTTTTGTTGTAAGCAGAAAGTTTTCCATCTTGATGTTCCAGCTTGACCGCAAATTCCCGTCGTCTAGTTTTAATGTTTGGATCGATGTGCTTTGAATTGTGTTCCAGCTTGACCGCAAATTCCCGTCGTCTAGTTTTTTATTGTCAATCATTATTTTTTAATCACTGTTCCAGCTTGACCGCAAATTCCCGTCGTCTAGTTTATCCCAAATCCGTCATTAGAAAAAAATCCACACAAAAAGTCGTTCAATTTTTCTCTATTTCTTAGGCCAATTTCCTTCTTCACGAAGGTTCAAAAATTGAGTTGAAACGAATTGGTTTTTGGAAGTTGGTGGATTCTTCCCAGAGGTTGGTGATCCAGCCTCGTTTTTGCATTGAGGCTGCTAGA
>CAIZZE010000006.1 GCA_903937405.1 uncultured Alphaproteobacteria bacterium
AGACGGGGTGACTGTGTGGGAAGATCTACCTCCACATGTCACCCCGTCTTCACGACGGGGTCCATACGAGCTAGATACGCGATCATAAAATAAATAAATAAAATGGAAAAATTTACATTCGAAGTTGCTGAAAATGAAGGCGGAATTCGTCTTGATAAATTCCTGACGGAAAAATTTGCCGAAATAAAACCTGAAATTAACCGCACTAAAATTCAGCATTTGCTGGAAGAAAAACTGGTTTTGGATGAAGCGGGCAAAGCTTACGCCAACGCTTCGCAAAAAACAAAAGTTGGGCAAAAGTTTTTTATAACGCCACTTCCGCCGCGTCCGTCACATTTAACTGCTAAAGAAATTCCCTTCGAAATTATTTTTGAAGATGATGATTTATTGGTAATTAACAAACCCGCCGGACTCACTGTTCATCCCGGTGCCGGCAATCAAGATGACACTTTGGTTAATGCGCTTTTATTCACGCATCAAAATCGCCTTTCATCAATTTCTGGCGAATTTCGCCCTGGCATTGTACATCGTTTGGACAAGGACACATCTGGCTTGATGCTGGTTGCTAAAAATGATTTTACCCACCAAATCTTAAGCCAAAAATTAAAAGATCGCGATATTAAGCGCTCATACGCCGCCTTTGTTTATGGTTATATTTCACCAGCGCGCGGCATGATTGAAAAAAATATTGTGCGCTCAAAAATGAATCGCATGAAAATGTCGATTTCACGCACTTTGGGACGCGTTGCAATTACCAATTATGAAACGGTAGAAACTTTTCACGAAGGTTTCGCCAGCCTTATTGAATGCAGGTTGCAAACTGGTCGCACGCATCAAATTCGCATTCATATGGAATCAATTAAACATTCATTAATCGGCGACAAACTTTACAATTCTTGCAAAAAAATGGTGCCATTAAATTTTTCACCAGAAGCTGTAAATTTTATTAAAAATTTTCCAAGACAAGCGCTGCATTCATATAAAATCAGCTTCGAGCATCCGCGCACTTTGCAAGAAATGTCTTTTGAAATCGATTTGCCGCAAGATTTAAAAGATCTAAAAGAACATTTAAAAAATGGTTGAAAAAATCTTAATAATTTCCGGCCCAACTGCTTCGGGGAAATCTGGTTTGGCGATTGATTTGAGCGCCGAAAAGGATATCGCAATTATTAACGCTGATTCGCTACAAATTTACGAAGGCCTGCCGATTTTATCTTCGCAACCGACAAAAGATGAACAAAAAAAAGTTCCGCATTTTTTATATTCACATTTTAAAGCACAAGAAACTTCATCTGTTGGATCATGGCTTAAGCTTGTAAAATCAAGGGTTGAAGAAGTTGTAAAATTAAAAAAACTGCCAGTCATTGTCGGTGGCAGCGGTATGTACATTTCAAAATTGGTGGAGGGCATTTCAGAAATTCCTGAAATTAATGAAGAAATCCGAAATAATGCCCGTGAACTTTATGAAGAAATTGGTCACGTTGAATTTCAGAAAAAATTGGTAGATTTGGGAGAAAATGAAATACTCGACAAACAACGCCTAACAAGGGCTTACGAAGTTTTGCAGCAAACCGGAAAACCACTTTCTTGGTGGCAACATCAACCGCTAAAAAAGATTTTTGAAAATGTGGAATTTTTGCATGTAAATCTTGAATTGGAGCGCAAAAAACTTTATGAAAATTGTAATTCGCGCTTTGAAAAAATGTTGGAACTTGGCGCTTTTGAAGAAGTGAAAAACCTTGTGAATCAAGGAATTTCAGATGATAAGCAAATTACCAAAACTTTAGGATTTTTAGAAATTCGTGAGTTTTTAAATGAAAGAATGAGCCACCAAAAAATGGTGGAAATTGCGACGCAAAAAACTCGTAATTACGCCAAAAGACAATTAACTTGGTTTCGTCATCAATTACTACAGAAGCATGTGTTTAGTGATTCAATCTCGGCATTAAATTTTTTGAAAAATGAAATTTAGCGACTGCGGAATTATTATTAGTCAAAAAAAATACGGCGAAAATTCTTTGATCGTGAAAGTTTTTTCGCAAGAGCATGGCGTTTATCGCGGCTTTGTACGCTTCGCTAAATCGGCTAAAGACAAGACAATTTTTCAAATCGGAAATCTAATTTCTTTTGAATATAGAAGTCGCTTGGAAGATAATTTAGGCCAGTTTTGCGCCGTTGATTTGATTCGTTCTTATTGCTCAAAAATCATTTTTGATAAAGTAAAACTCGATTGCGTAAACTCACTATTTTCAATAATTGATGAGTCTTTTTTAGAGCGTGAAAACCACGAAAATCTTTTTGAAAAATTACGGCTTTTTATGCATAAAATTGCTGAAGAAAATGCGCTGAAAGACTTTTTGTCGGATTATGTGCGGTTGGAATTAAAAATTTTAAAAACTCTGGGTTACGGAATTGATTTATCTTCTTGTGCGGTAACTGATTCTACGGTGGATTTAGCTTTTGTATCACCAAAATCTGCTAGAGCGGTCTCCTTTGAGATTGGTCGACCTTATCAAAGTAAATTGTTGAAATTGCCGAATTTTTTAACGGCGGATGATGAAGAAATTCAGGACAAGGATTTGCATGATGGTTTGAAGTTGAGTGGATATTTTTTAGAAAAATTTATTTTTGAAAATAAGCTAGAGAAGCTAGCGAGTAGAAAGAAGTTAGAGAAGATTTTTGCTGTTTAAGTAAGTTAGAAAATTAGCATTCCAACCAACTCAACAGGATCAATTTTTTTTCCAAAAAGCAGGCATAAAAAAAACGCAAAACAAATCGCTGGAGCAAAAGGAAAAGTTTCATCTTTTTTGATTTTCTGCCACAAGGCTCCAAAGACAATTCCGCAAATTCCGCTGAGCATCATAAAGGCTAGAAATCCTTGCGTTCCCAAGGCTAATCCTGCGATGAAAAAGAATTTAATATCATCAATTCCAATCGCTTCGACTTTGATAGTAAAATAAAAAAACGCCAGAAGCCCCAATCCAAAAGCCATGTAAAAAAAGGCGGCGGGAAGATTGTGCAAAACCAACGCATTTCCGCCTTTCATAATTACTAACATCGTAACCAGAACGGTTAGAAAATATTGAGTGGAATTGGGAATAAAATATTCTTCCAAATCAACGACGCACATCACAATCAGTGTGCCGGCAACTAAAAAATAAATTATCATTTTCAGGTCGAGCTGGCGATTTAAAACGAAAAAAATTGCTAAAAAAGCTGCTAAAAAACTTAATTCAATTAATGGATAACGCGCTGAAATTTTAACTTTACAATTACTGCACTTACCGCGTTGAAAAAGCCAAGAAAATACCGGAATTAAATTTCTGATTTTTAGTGCCACGCCACAATTGGTGCATTTCGAACGTGTAAAAACCATCGGTTGTTTGCGCGCCATGCGATAGCTGATGAGGCTGGCAAAACTGCCAAAAATTAGGCCAAAAATCGATATTAAAAGAATTTGTTCTAATGGAGCGAATTGAGAAAAAAATTGCATGAAGAGTCGTTAAAATTGCTAATTTGAAAGTCGCAAATAAAGTGCGACAACCTTTCAATTAATCAATCTATTTAATCTAGAAAATGAAATTTTTTCTCAGAGTTTTTTCTAGCTTTTTGATTGTGTTTCTTTTGTTTTCATGCAGCCAGAAACCTGCGAAAATAGTGAATCGCAGCAAAAATATTTATAGCAAAAACAATGCAAAAAATCGTGATGTTAGAAAAGCGGAAAAACCAAAAAGCCGCGAGGTTGAAGTTGCTGAAAGTGATACTGTTTATACTGTTTCCAAAAAATATCAGGTTCCGATTCAAGATATCATAAAACAAAATAACCTGAAAGCGCCCTACAACTTCAAGGGTGGAGAAAAATTAACTCTTCCAGCTCCGACTTATCATGAAGTAAAATCTGGCGAAACTCTTTACGCAATTTCGCGTCAATATAATATGAAGATTGATAATATTATTGAGCTCAATGATTTAAAAGAGCCTTACAGCGTCAAGACCGGAGAGAAGTTGAAAATTGCTAATGTGGTTGAGAAAAGAACTGATGAAAAATTGGCGAAGGCTCCTGAAACAAGGGCTGAAGTAAAATCTCCAGAAACTATTGTCGAAAAAATCGCTGATAAATTTAACCGTTTTTCTTGGCCGGTTCGCGGTACAATTGTTTCAAAATTTGGCCCGAAAAGCGGCGGGCTTTATAATGACGGAATTAACATCAAAGCCAAAGAAGGCGCCGATGTCAAAGCTTCAGAAGATGGCGTTGTTGCTTATGTTGGCAATGAACTTAAAGGTTATGGAAATTTGATTATTGTAAAACATGCGGGCGGCTGGATCACAGCTTATGCGCATTTAGGAAAATGGTCGGTGAAGCGCGGGGAATCAGTTAAAAAAAGTCAAAAAATTGGCAATGTTGGAGCTACGGGAAATGTAAATTCACCGCAGCTTTATTTTGGTTTGCGTAAAGGCCGCGATGCGGTAAATCCTGAAAATTATTTGAAGTAATGTCATTTTTAAAAATTTTCTCCAGATCAAAAATCAGCGATCAGTTAAAAAGCAGTTCCAGCAAGATTTCTACAGCGATTACGCAGATTTTTACCCATAAAAAACTTGATGCCATAACTCTCGAAGAATTGGAAGAAGTTCTGATTTTAAGTGATATGGGAAGTGAAGTTGCGAGCTCGATAATCGCTAATTTGAAGGCGCGAAAATTTGAAAAAAATATTGATGAAAATGAGATTAAAAATTTTCTAAAACAAGAAATTGAAAATATTTTAAAACCTTGCCAAAAGGTGCTGGCGCTAGATGAATCTAAAAAACCGCAAGTAATAATTTTTAACGGCGTAAATGGCGCTGGCAAAACTACAACAATTGGAAAAGTTGCGCAAAATTTAAAAAATCAAAATAAAAAAGTTTTAATCGCCGCCTGCGACACCTTTAGAGCCGCGGCTTCACATCAATTAGAAATTTGGGCTAAAAGAGTCGATTGCGAAATCGTGATGCCAACAAAAGATGGCGAAGATCCAGCGGCAGTTGCTTATCGCGCTTTTGATTTTGCCAAGAAAAATGATTTTGATGTGGTGTTGGTTGATACCGCAGGAAGGCTACAAAATAAGCAAAATTTGATGGATGAACTCAAAAAAATTAATTCAGTTTTAAAGAAAATAGACGGCAACGCGCCACATGAAAATTTGCTGATTTTAGATGCAACAACTGGTCAAAATGCCAAATCGCAATTGGAAGTTTTTAACCAGATTGTTGGAATTACTGGAATTGTAATAACTAAACTAGATGGCTCTGCCAAAGGCGGCATCGTTGTTGCTCTTGCCCAAAAATTCTCCAAACCAATTTATGCAATTGGAGTTGGAGAAAAACTTGATGATCTTCAAGAGTTTGATGCGGCAAGTTTTGCCAAGAATTTGGTTGGGATGTAAATTTTTTAAACTTCTTGTTCCTTTTGTTTTGAAACAAGTTTTTTATTTACCACTGCAGAAATTGTAGGAGTTGGAATGAGTCCAAGAACAATTTCAGAGGCTCTATCTTCGACTGCGAAACTACTGAAGTCACGATCAGGATAATCAAAAAAAGCTTTGCTTCTATATCCGATTTCTTTGGAAATATGATCAGTAGCATCATTATAGAAAGCGCCTTCTTTCCCTATTTCTGTGATCATCAAGGCAATTTTTTTGCCTAAATTATGTCCTTCAGCGGTTTGATATTTGGAAAAATATTCTAGAACTTCATCTTTATAACCAAGCTCTGCTAAAGCCAATATCGCCTCAGAAAATCTTTTGGTATTTCCGGTTCCGCCTTTGCCATAACTGGTAAAAAAGCCTTCAGCTAATTTTTCAAAAGTTATCGAAACTTTTATTTACGCCGCATAACTCAAAAGCTTTATTCGGACGGCCGAAGCTCTGAAAATTGCCAAGTCACATGCGACTATAGCATACTAAATTAACCTCGCATACTTATTTTCGGTTAAAACCAAATCTAATAATTGCATTTTGTCATCAAAATAGTGAGTCAACTTTCTGTAATAAGACTTCACTTGTGCCCACTTCTTTTCAATCGGATTGAG
>CAIZZE010000007.1 GCA_903937405.1 uncultured Alphaproteobacteria bacterium
CACTCCGTCATCCTGAACTCGTTTCAGGATCTAGCCCCAAAACACAAAGCACACTCCGTCATCCTGAACTCGTTTCAGGATCTAGCCCCAAAACACAAAGCACACTCCGTCATCCTGAACTCGTTTCAGGATCTATTGCTCAAACCCAAAAAATCGCTATTTTTAATTTCGATCAATTATGCCGCGTCGAACTTGCCGCTTCCGACTATCAAGCAATTTGTAAAAATTTTGATTTGATTTTTTTATTGAAAGTTCCAAAGCTTACTTCTGAAGATGTAAACGAAGCGCGGCGCTTTGTGCTTTTTATTGATGAAGTTTACGAAAATAAAACAGCATTAATTGTTTTGGCGAAAACTAAATCAGAAAAAATTTACGAAAGCGGAATTGGCTCTGAAGCCTTTGCTAGAACGGTTTCGCGGTTAAATGAAATAAAATCTGATCAATATTGGCAGGAAAGTAAAGTGAATTTTAAGTAAAATTTTGCTTGCACTTGCTTTGTGAAGGGGTTTTAAACTTGTATTACTTGAAGAAGATTTTTAATTTTTAATAAAAATTACTATGCTATTTGAAACTACGCCGGAAACATTACTTGAGCTTGTTAGACGGTTTAAAATAGATGAAAAATTTACTGTAAGTGAAAATTTTGATATTGATAAAAACAAAGTCTTAAAAGAAGGGTTTTTTACAGATGACGAAATAGAAGAGTTGGAGAGTATTCGAAAAATAATAGTAGGAACTTATTCTGGTTTCTGGACTTGGACTTGGACTTCTGGTGAAGCAGAGAATATTGTGAAATTAAAGAAAAAACTTGGATTTGAAGAAGGAAGTGAAACCACCTATTGGGTTAAAAAATCTGATAATCTTAATAAAGAAGCCGCGAAAAAGTTTTTTTTCCAACGTTTATTATTGCATTTAATTGAAGAGGAAAAATTTCTTAATAAAAAATTTACTTTTCAAGGGGATCTTAATGCAGATGCTACTTCTCAGGAAATGAATTTGGCTTGTGGTTCTCCTCCTTCTAACAGTAAAGTTGATGTTAAATTGCAAGATCTCTGGTTATGCACCAAATTTAATCAGCTAAAAGAAGAAGAAGAAATCCCAGAAGATTATGAATATAAATCTTTTGTAGGAGTAGTTCGCAGTTTAATTCTTGGAGCTGAAGCTACTAATCTTGAAGCTGAAGATACTGAGAACCCAAAAGTAACAGTTAATACACAATATATTTTAGATTATATAATGTTTAGGACATTATCAGAATATAAAGTATTAAATAATAAGATGCCTACAGATCAAAAAAAACTTTCCTGGCTAAGTACTAAATTTGAAAAACTGAAAAATAGAGAAGATTTGCCTTTTAAAAGCTACAGCAAAGAGTTTTTTTTTGCGGCGGTAAAAGAGGCAATAACTAGAAATGGTGGGCAGGTGAACCATTTGAATCAAATCATGGTGGCTGCTGACGAAATAAAACCTGAATACGACTATAAATTTGCTACAAGAATTCAAACAATATATAGGGGTTATAAAATTAGAAGAGAACCTTCAGCTACAGAAGCTAAAGAAGGAAGCGCCAGTCAAGAGTTCATTAAATTGAAAAAACAACTGCGTAGGGTTCGTAAAATTAGAACTAAAACTAAAATTAGAATAGAACCTTCAGCTACAGAAGCTAAAGAAGG
>CAIZZE010000008.1 GCA_903937405.1 uncultured Alphaproteobacteria bacterium
ACATTTTGGACAAGTTTTTAGTCATGTTTTTTGACTGGAATTTAGAGGTTTCTATTCGGAGAGAATAGAAAAAACTTGGAAAGCCTTGAAACTGGGGGCGAAAAGTGGATTTTTAGCCCCCCATTTTTTTAATTATGCCTTTATTTTCAAGAACTTCTTGGCGCAATCTGTCTCTTTCGCGAGCGGTTTTGCCCGAATGATAAATTTCGCCGTCGCACTCAATTCCTAAAATATAATTTCGAGTTTTTGGGCAAATAATTGCCAAATCAATTTTATATCCTGAACAACCAACTTGGCTTTCAACTTCAAAGCCAACATTGCGCAAAGCCTTGCAAACGATTTCTTCAAAGCCGCTGTCAAAATTGTCGGAGTCTATTTTAAAATTCTGATTGGCAGAAATTTTCCATCCTTCATTCGTGGCGCCGCTTTCGGCGTAAGTTAAATATTTTTTCAAAAACTCAATTGCCTTTCCCTGAAGTTGGCTTGGAATTTGCTCTGATTTTAAAGATGAAAGCAAAAACACTTTCTCGCGCGCCCTAGAAAACATAACATTTAGCCTTTTTTCAGAATTTTGTTTGTTAAGTTGACCAAACATTCTGCCACCAATTTTGCCGTCTTTATCTTTGGCGTAAGAAGCGCAAATAATTATTGTGTCGCGCTCGTCGCCTTGGCAATTTTCTAAATTTTTTACAAATAAGCCATTTTCATCTTTCGCTTCAAGCCAAGCATAAAGCTCGTCGCGGGTTTCAATTAAATCTCTAATTAATTTGCATTGTTTGGCGTTGATGGCAATTACACCAACCGATTTTTTGCCCGAATTATAAAGATTTTGCAGCAACTCAATTGTTTGTTTTGCTTCTAAATCGTTGGTTTGTTTTTCCCAAATGCCGCCTTCCAAATAAATAAATTCAATTGGTTTTTCTTGTTTAGCCGAGTTTGGAAAAGTGACTAATTTATCGTTATAAATGAAGCGATTTGAAGGCAAAATTAACTCTTCAAATTTGCTACGATAATGCCAATTCAGCAAAAGCTCTTTCATTTTTGGTGCAGCAAAATCAAGCAAGCTAAGAAATTTTAAATAAATCTTCTGGCTTCTCATCGTCAGAAACTGAATTTACTCTGTCTTTAATTTTAGAAAAAGCATCTGGCTGCTTAAAAAAGGTTTTAAAGTTTATTTTATTCGCTTCTTCTTCTTTATAAACTTGATTCCAATATTTAACTAAAATTCTCATAAACCATTCGTTTGTATTTTGAGAAATAATTTCTTCCATTTCTTTTTTGTCAAAGCGGGTAAATTTTTCCAAGTAGCCAGCTTTCTGAATAATTGCATACCAAAGAGTTGCTAAAAATGTAAATGAACCATCAACAAGGTAGTGATATGTTTTAAAAATTCTCTCTAGATCTTCCTCCGATCTTCCTTTTAAAAAAATCGCCTCTTCTTCACAAATTTTTTGAATTTTTGATCTGTTGTTTTTTTTATCGTCGTTAAAAAGTTTTCTAGCTCTTTGAAATCCTTTTATGTTTTTGTTGATTGCGCTGTAGAAACAAACAGCGACTAAAATTTCTTTAAATCTTTTTTCACTCAAATCTTTTTCTTGAATTTTTTTTGGATCTAAATCTCTCTCAAAAATAGCTTTAACATAATCTTCGTGAGGCGAATTATTGCTCAAACTAATATCTAAAACCGCCTTAATATTTTTTGATTTTTCTGGACGACCTTGAATTGAAATTAAAATTTGAGTCAGAATTGGTATATTTAGTTTTAGATCTGCTTTTGATTTTTTAAGATTTGTTTCTTCAAATTTAGTTAAAGTCAGCCAAAACCCCCTTTTATGTTCATAAAAAATACCCACCTCTTTGAAGCGATCGTGTAAAGCTTTTTGTTCTGGTCGTTTCGACAAAAAATCAATTTCTTTAACTGGGTTATGAAAATTATTATATTTTGTTAAGTTGTTGCGAAATTCATGATCTTGTTCGTTTCTAACTACAACCCTGCAAAGAACCGAAATTTTATCTAAATTTTTATTTTCTTTGGAAAGTGTGTAGGTGGTTTGAGCGCCGTTAATAATTGAAGGATTGTGAAGAGTTAATTTTGTGCCATCATCTTTTGGTTTTGCTTTATCGGTGGTTATAGTGATTCCATTGTTAAAATAATAAAAAGTTGCTGGATCTCCTTTTATAGTTTTTGACATTTCGTTGTTAGGCTTACTTGCTCCTAAGCTATATCTGACATTATTATCAAAAAGTTTGAACCCAAATTTTTTCTCCATTTCCACTAAACTTTGCGCCTTAATAACGCCAAAATAGCTATATCTTTTTTCAGAGGTTTTTACTTGTTGAAACTTTATTGCTTCGTTGACTGATTCTATTGTGAATTCTCCTTCCGGATATTCTTCGTGAGAATTTTTATCTAAGAATTCCTCGTATTTTTCATAAATTTTCTCAAAGTCATAGAGTTTTATATTCAAGGCTTTGCAGACTTCTTTATTTCTATCTGATGCAGAATTCATGGAAAAAAAATATTTAACTATTTTGAATTCTTTGCTTAAATAGTCTTTTATTTCCCCAGCTAAATCTTGAATAGTTTTGTTTTTTGTTTTCAGCCATTCTTGGTGATAAATTTTTTCTTCAAATCCTCTTAGATAATCAAAATCTTTTTCTAAAATGGTGTTGTTTTCTATTTGCTTTGAACTGTCGCAATCAGTTGTTTTGAACTGATAAAGATCAATCGTTCTTTCGTAATCATTAATAAAATATCCATCAACTCCGCCATCGTTTGATCCAAGGCCATATAATGCTTCTTCGATTTCATTTTCATCTAAATCAAAAAATATTTTTAGAATGTAGCGGTTATATTTTTCGTAAATTGTAAGCGAGTTAATTCCCTCAAATTCATTTTCAGTCGATGTTTTGAATTTTTTTAACTGGTCTTTCTGATTTAGTGAATTTGTCATATTTTTTATGGTTTAGTGTTAAAGGCTTTTCTACTTGATAAAGTAGTTTTTTAACAACACTAATAGTATTATTTATTTTGTAAAAAAGCGGCAATTTCTTGAGCTTTTTGATTTAAGGTTTCGTGGGTTATTTCTTCGGAAGAATTTTCTAAAAAATCAGTTAGTTTGTTAGTTAAATTTATATCAAATTCTTTGAATTTTTCTCTGATGGCAAAGTTAAATTTGGTGTCTTGAAAGCCATTTTCTAAATTTGCTGTAAAGCCGCCGCGTCCATCTCTTTCAACAATTGCTGGCACTAAAAAAATTGGCGCAAATCTTTCTTGGTCGTTATCTTTATATTTAAAAAACCAAAAAGCGTAAGCGGTTGGGTTGAAGCCTTTTTCTGATTTTATTTCTTCTTGTTTTAAGTAAATTTTCTTTAACTTTTTTAGCTTTTCTTGCACTCCAAAATCGTCGGAGTTTTTGGGTTTTTTAATGGCAACTTCAAAGCTTTGAGCGTTTTGATTTGCACTTTCAACTCTGCTTTCGCAGTAAGAATATCCGGAATTAAATTTGAAGTTAATCAACGCGTTTCTTGCGGTTAAATCGATAAGATTTTTTTGGCACTGATTGATAAATTCTTGTGTCATTTTTTATGATTTTTATTGAAGCGGCTTATTGGATTTCAATTAATTTTTAACTCTCAAATCCTCTAATATTTTTGTGGCTTTTCCCTTGTCGAGGATTGATTTTGCTAGTTCAACGCCTTCTTCAATTTTCTCAACTTTATTGGCTAATTTTAGAGCGAAAGCTGAGTTTAAAATTACAATATCGCGATAAGCAGATTTTTCGCCTTGCAAAAGTGCGATTAATTTTTGGGCGTTATGCTTTGGATCTTTGCCTTTCAAGGCTTCTAGCTCAATTTTTTTAAAGCCAAACTTTTGCGGGTTAATAATTTCTTCGTCAAAAATTTTGCCATTTTCTAAGCGTAATAAATAAGAATCAGCGCAAAGTGAAATTTCATCCATGCCGTCTTTTCCGTGAACTATGTAAATTTTTTTGGCATTTTGTTGTGCGGCGAGCATTTTTTTCATCACATCTTTTTTTGAAGTTCCAATAAGTTGGAAGCTTGTATTCGCTGGGTTTAACAGTGGTCCTAAAAAATTAAAAATTGTTGGAATTGCTAAAGATTTACGAATTTCAGCAACATTTTTTAAAGCTTCATGAAAAAACGGCGCAAATAAAAAGCATAAATTTTTTTCGCGCAGGTTTTTTTCAATTTCGGGAATTTCTGAAGAAATTTTTATTCCTAGTTCCGAAAAAATATCGGCTGAACCTGATTGTGATGAGATTGCTTTATTGCCATGTTTTGCAACCGGAATACCAGCGGCCGCAACCACAAAACAAACTGCAGTTGAAATGTTTAAAGTGTTTAATTTATCGCCACCAGTTCCGCAAACATCAATGGCATTTTGTGGTGCGGAAATTTTTTTCATGCGTTTTCTTAAAGCAGAAACCGCGCCAATGAAGGCATTTTCGGGAAGGTTTTTTTCGTTGAGATCGAGGAGAAATTTTTTGATTTCAGCGTCATCGATTTTTAAGTCGATAATTTGATCGAAAATTTCTTCGTAATTTTTTGAGGTGAGATTCATTAAATGAAAAGTCTATATTTATGAGTATTAATAGATCCTGAAACAAGTTCAGGATGACAGAATCTGATAGATCTTACCGTGTCGTCATCCTGAACTTGTTTCAGGATCTAAGGCGATCTTAAATCAGATCTAAAAAGTTTTTTATAATCTGATGTCCATGCTCTGAAGCAATTGATTCTGGGTGAAATTGCACGCCGTAAATTTTAAATTTTTTATGCGCGACTCCCATGATAATTCCGTCTTTAGTTTCGGCGGTGATTTCCAAATCAGTCGGACAAGTTGCTCTTTCAATAATAAGTGAGTGATAACGCGTTGCCTTAAAAGGTGAGGGCAAGTTTTTAAAAAGATTTTCCCCTGTATGAAAAATTTCGCTGATTTTTCCATG
The DNA here is from genome assembly GCA_903937405.1 of uncultured Alphaproteobacteria bacterium. Taxonomy (GTDB): domain Bacteria; phylum Pseudomonadota; class Alphaproteobacteria; order Rickettsiales; family UBA1997; genus UBA2645. The sequence goes on from CAIZZE010000008.1 coordinate 4,971, forward strand.
CATCGGATAAGTTTTTATAACCTTGCCACCAAAGGCTTGACCGATGGATTGATGTCCCAAACAAACGCCAAAAATCGGGAAAATTCCTTGTAATTTTTCAATGACATCTAAACAAATTCCCGCTTCATTTGGCGTGCAAGGGCCGGGAGATAAAACGATACCGCGCGGATTTAATTTTTTGATTTCATCGATTGTGATTTCATCGTTGCGTTTAACTAGAACTTCTTTTTCTCCGGCTTGGATTAAGTAATGATAAAGGTTGTAGGTGAAACTGTCGTAGTTGTCGATTAGGAGGATCATTTTAGGAATTGGGAGTTTTTTTAGATCATGCTAGATCCTGAAACAAGTTCAGGATGACGATGTGAAGAAATTTTATGCTTAACTTAAGTACAGAAACTTAAACAAAAACTCCGTCATCCTGAACTTGTTTCAGGATCTAGCATTATTCTAAGAATATTTAAATTTTCTTATATTCTTCCAAAGAATATTCATCTACTTGCATTGCGTCAAGCACAGCAGCTTCTGCTTCTTGCATTAGATTTTTTTCTTCAGAAGTTATTACTGATTTTTCAAAAGCCATTTCAATCAAATCTTGGGCATGTTTGCGTGGTAAAGTTTGGGCTTTAATTGCTGCTTTAATTTTATCAAAAGCAGATTGCGATTTTTCGTGAAGCATTAAGGCATTTTCAATGCGACCAAGGTTGTCGTTTTTATCTTTCGAAACAAAAATTCCTTCCGTCAAAGATTCACGAAATGGGCCGTTTTTAATAAAATTTTTAACCACTTTATGCTGAAGAGCATCGCTGGCTGGGCAACTAAATGAATTGAATCTGGCCCACATTGCAAATGGAAATATAAATATTTTTCCAATAGAGCCGAAAAGATTTTGGTAAAGCCCTTCAATTGCAATTTGAGCTTTTCCAAGTTGCTCTTTCATCGCATGTTCAACTAAAGGAATTTCTTCTTTTTTACGGCCATTTTCGTCAAATTTTTTCAAGATACAAACGCCCAAATACATCGCAGAAAGAGCGTCGCCAAAGCGCCCATTGATTTTTTCTTTGCGTTTTAAATTGCCGCCAAAGCGCGCAATTGCAATGTCAGCAAGTAAAGCAAATGTTGCAGAAACCCAGGAGATTTTTCTTTCATATTTGGCAATCACGCCGCATTTAAAAGGTTTTCTGAAGCGTCCACGTGTTACAGACAAAACAATTGAACGCACTAAATTGCTGATTAAATGATTAATATGGCAGAAAAACGCGCAATCGAAAGCTTTTAAATTATTTTTTTCTAAAGCTTCAATTTCCTTGTAAGCGTAAGGGTGACACATGATTGCACCTTGTCCGAAATGGATTAAGCTGCGAGTCATAATATTTGCGCCTTCAACAGTGATTGAAATTGGAGTTGAAAAATAAGCATTTGCCAAAACGTTGCGCGGACCACGAATGATCGCGCGTCCACCCATAACATCCATGCCGTCATTAATATTTTGGCGAAAGATTTCGGTGGCGTGATATTTAGCGATTGCAGTTACAACTGCAGGTTTCGCACCAGAATCAATTGCACCAGCAGTGAATGAACGCATTGCATCTACGGCGTATGTACGTGAAGCAATTCTGGCTAAAACTTCTTCAACACCTTCAAATTTTCCAATTGCGGTGCCAAATTGTTGACGGATTGCAGAGTAAGCGCTAACGGCGCGCGCTACCATTTTTGAACCGCCGGCGCTGGTTGAAGGAAGGGAAATTCCACGTCCTGCCGCCAAGCATTCCATTAACATTTTCCAGCCTTTTCCAAGACCATTTTGACCGCCAATTACGGCATCTAAATCAACAATAACATTTTCACCATTTATCGGAGAATTTACAAACGGAGTTCCAAGCGGATCATGTCTGCGACCTTGGCGAACTCCCGCAGTTGTGTGCGGAATTAAGGCGCAAGTTATGCCAACATTTACTTCATCTGATAAAAGTTTTTCTGGATCACTAAGTTTAAAAGCAAGACCAATCACGGTTGCGTAAGCGCCAAGGGTTATGTAACGCTTGCTCCAATTCAGGCGGATTTTTAATTCGCCATCCAAATCTTTAAATAAAACGCCGTTAGAAACAATTGAAGTGGCATCTGATCCTGCGGTTGTTTCGGTTAAACCAAAACATGGCAAATCGCGGCCATCAGCAAGGCGAGGTAAATAATGATCGCGTTGTGTTTTTGTTCCGTAATGCATCAATAATTCAGCAGGTCCGAGTGAGTTTGGAACCATTGCGGTGATTGCTAAAGGAACTGATCGTGAAGAAAGTTTTTGGATTATTGAACTATGCGCATAAGCCGAAAATCCAAGGCCGCCAAATTCTTTTGGAATGATGATACCGAAGAATTTTTTTTCGCGTAAAAAATTCCAAACATTTTCTGGCAAGTCGCGCAATTTTTGCACTTCATAATCAACGCAGATACGACAAAGTTCTTCAGCTTCATTATCCATGAAATGTTGTTCTTCTGGCGTTAGATGAGGATATTTTTGAGAGAAAATCCAATTGAAATTAGGACGACCAGAAAATAATTCGCCGTCAACCCATATTGTTCCAGAAGTGAGAGCGATTTTTTCGGTTTCAGAAATTTTTGGTAAAAGCCCGAGTTTTTTGATTATGATAATTAATCCGCGAGTAATAAAATTATGGCGCAGTGGTGGAATGGCGAGTAGTGATGCTATTAATGCGTAAGTTCCCCAGAAGGTTTGGTTTAAATCAAGTTTTAAGAAAAAAATTGTGAGGATAAAAAGATAAGAAAAGATCGAAAATTTTTTGTAAGCGTAGATGATACAGAAAAATAATATTATGAATCCGAGATGCGGAATTTCATTTAATAAGGCGGTTACTTTTTCTAGTAAAACTAATGGTTCGAAATTGTTCATAAATATAGTTTTAGATTATTTGTTATAACTCTTAATTATTTTGCCCTTCCACAATCAACTCGCAAGCGGCTTTAACTAAGCCACGAATTTGTCCGATATAAGAAGCGCGTTCGTTGACTGAAACTGCGCCTCTTGCATCAAGTAAATTCAATAAATGACTTGCTTTTAGCGCTTGTTCGTAAGCAGGAATTGGTAATTTTTTAGAAGCTAGAATTTCTGATTGTTGTTTGCTTTCAGAAAAGTTCCTAAACATGGTTTCTAAATTAGAATGCTCCAAAATGAACGCTGAGTTTTCGATTTCGCTTTGTTTAAAAACATCTCCGTAAGAGATTTTTTTATCTCCCAAAAGCCCGTTCCAATTGATGTCAAAAATTGAATCAACGCCCTGAATATGCATGGCGATGCGCTCCAAGCCATAAGTGATTTCGCCGGCAATAACTTCGCATTCAATGCCGCCAACTTGTTGCATGTAAGTGAATTGTGAAATTTCCATGCCGTTAAACCAAACTTCCCAACCCAATCCCGAAGCGCCGACTGACGGGTTTTCCCAATCATCTTCGACAAAACGAATATCGTTGTTTTTGGTATCGAGTCCAATTAAATCAAGGCTTTGCAGGTAAAGTTCTTTTATATCTTTGGGCGCTGGTTTTAATAAAACCTGAAATTGGTAATAATGACTTAAACGGTTAGGATTTTGGGCATATCTTGCATCTGTTGGTCTTCTGCTTGGTTGAACATAAGCAACTTTCCACGGTTTTTTGCCCAGAGCGCGCAGCACAGTTGCTGGATGCAGAGTTCCGGCGCCAACTTCAATATCAATTGGTTGTAGTACAGCGCAACCTTGATTTGCCCAGAATTGTTGCAGATCGAAAATAATTTTTTGAAAAGACATTTTAAATTGAAAATGAACTTCCGCAGCCGCAATTGGCTTTGGCATTGGGATTGTTAACTTTGAAATAAGAAGCGCCGAGTTCACGGACAAATTCAATTTCAGCGCCGTTTAAAAATGGCAAAGAAGTTTCATCAGTAAGAGCAAGAATTTCAGAATTTTCTTCAAAAATTTTTATATCACTTTCTTGGTTCTTATTATCGAGTTCGAAGATATATTGAAAGCCGCTACAACCGCCACCAGAAATTGAAACACGCAAAAATTTATCACGATTTTCATCTTTTTGCTTTATCTCGTGAATGCGTTCTATTGCTGAATTTGTAAGAGTTACATTATTCATTTTATGTGTTTGTTTTTTTTACGATAGATCCTGAAACAAGTTCAGGATGACGGAGTGGTTTTTTGAATTTCGATCGCAAAACTCACCACACTGTCATCCTGAACTTGTTTCAGGATCTATCCGTATTTTATTTTTTCTTATTATTTCTTCTAGTCAACTCACTCAAAATTTCTGAAAACTCAATTTTTTCTGCCGCCATTAAAACCAGATTGTGGTAAAATAAATCACAAATTTCGCCAATTAATTCTTCGCGATTTTTGGCATTAGGATTTTTATCATTTATAAAAGCTGCGACCACAACTTCCAAAGCTTCTTCGCCGATTTTTCGGGTAATTTTTTCAACACCTTTTTTAGCTAATTCGTAAGAGTAAGAATTTTCTTCTTTAGTTGCGATTTTATTTTTAATCGTGGCAAAAAGTTCTTCAAGTGTCAGTTGATTCTTGGGCATTTTTAATTTTTAAAAAATTGGATTTTATAATGCCAAAAAACTTAAGGTTGCAGGTTTCAAATGCAAGCAAGTCTTTCTTGACAAAAAGCATGTTGTCTCTAGTTTGCCGCGCCCTTCCTTTTGTTGAAGAAAAAATTAACCAAAAAATTATTTAAAAATATGGCTATCGAAATGACATTGTCGATCATCAAACCTGATGCGACTGAAAGAAATCTTACCGGAAAAATTAACGCTAAATTTGAAGAAGCTGGTTTAAAAATTGTTGCTCAAAAAAGAATGCAATTGTCAGAAAAAATGGCTGGTGAATTTTACGCTGTGCACCGCGAACGTCCATTTTACAATGATCTTGTAAAATTTATGACTTCTGGACCAGTTGTAGTTCAAGCTCTTAAGGGTGAGAATGCAGTTTTGAAAAACCGTGAAATCATGGGTGCTACAAATCCTGCCAATGCTGATGCTGGAACCATTAGAAAAGAATTTGCTCTTTCTATTGAAGCAAACTCAGTTCATGGTTCGGACAGTTTGGAAAATGCTAAAAATGAAATCGCATTTTTCTTCGCTGGATATGAAATCGTAGAATAGATTTAATTTTTTCTTGAAAAAACTGACGGGGCGTGCTTTTTAAAAGCCGCCCCGTTTTTTTTGTAAAAAAATACCGACTTAAAATTAAAATTTTAAACATGAAACCGACGACAAGACATAATCCTCAAAAAGCTAATAAAGGAGCATTAACAGGAGTTAATAATAAATTAAGGGCTTCTAAAGTTGTTGCTGAAGTTAGACAGCATGCTGCTCCAGGTGGTATTTGGGATGAAGCAACCAAATCTTACACATTTGCAGAAGATCAGAATATAGAAATAGATGGTAGTTACATTGATGTTTCTGGGATGGAAGTTCGGATTGATAAAGACTGCGAATATGGCTCCACTGCAATTAAATTTCTTCTGAAGGAGATTAAACCTCAAGCAAAAGGAATTGAGATCATACCATTTTATCTTAAGCAAAATTTTGCAAATGAAGCATCTAACTTACAAAATGCCAACTTGATTCAAAATGAAATTAAAGAAATAATTGATCGCAAGAGGCAATCAGCTCTAACCCAAATTGGAAGTGATGATGAAACAACTATACTCATTCCTTATACTCACACAGCTTTATCTGAGGGAAAGCCATCAGATCACTGGTCTTTACTCGCACTAAAATTTACCAGAAATTTTACCGAATGTGAACCATATTCCATTACTACATCTGGCGATAATGCTATTAGTGCAGAAGGTGTAAATAAAGGCATCAGAAAAGCCATACCAAGTGGAATAGAGGTTGATGAGACAATCGATATTGTGACTATGCAGCAAAATTCTTTAACAGCTGGCAGTATTCCAACTGTAGATTGTGGAGCTTACCTAATACAGAATGCTGAAAACATTGCTGCTTTAGGACTGGCGGCAGCAACTTTCCAAATTGATAAAACTCAGAAAGAAGCCAAACAACCTATCGAGGGAAGGAATGTAAATTTAAGAGGTATTGGCCTTAGAGCTAGGCATGCAAGCATAATAGCCTTAAAAGAAGGTGCAAAATCGAAGGTAGTAGAAATGGTTGGAAGTGAAAGTTCGGCTAATAATTTAGAGGCAGAACTTCGAAGAAGAATCGCATTGAAGCAAGAGAAAGAAGTTGCTGTCGGAGCGCAATCTTTAAAGCTACCTGAATTAAAATCACAGATTGAAGTTGAAAGTTCGGGATCGGATTCCAAATCACCTGTAGTTATTTTACCTACTGAGCCTGTGCATGTAAAAGATATAGAATTGGTACTAGAAAAACAGATTCCCAATCAAAGCTTCGCAAAAATTCTTGAAACCAAATTAAGCGAAGTTGCATCGTCTGAAAAAAGTATTTTCTTTCATTTGGGCAATCTTGGCAATTCCACTGAAGAATTAAAAGTTCAAACCGATAAAGCGGAAATTATCGTTAAGCGAGAAGCAAATGCCCTAGCCCGTCCGATTATTACTCCGCAGATAATTTCTTTGCATAAAAACAAATCACACAAATCACAGCATCGCGCTGAATTTGGCGGAGTAGTTTTTGATGAAACTGGCGTTAGAAAAGATGCTGATGGAAAAAATCAGGAAAATGGCATTTTTAATAATGCTGATTTGAAGTCTGCCAATTTCCGGGGATGCAAATTTGATAATGTTGATTTTAGCTCAATTGATCCAAAAGTTTTAGGCACAATTTCTTTTACCAATTGTGAGTTTGAAGGTTGTAATTTTCCGGAAGGTTTTAAGTTTCAGCAATATCAATTTAAGTTTAAACAAACTGATAAGTTTGATGTAAATAAACTTACTTCCGAACGCGGCGATAAAAAAATACCAAAAGGAATTCCGGCTGATAAATTTCAAGATGAACCTTTTATTACACCAGAAAAAGCGTCGGCTGAAAAGTTGAGATTAGCTATGATGGTAAAATAATAATTACCAAAACATAAATTTCTTGATAGCGCTAACTTCTGGAACTGAATTTAATTTTTTAGTTTTGTAGTTTTTTCTTCAGATTAAAAATCATATCTTTTGTCATCTTTTCCAAATCATATTCAACCTTCCAACCCCATTGTTTTCTGGCCTCAGAATCATCAATTGAGCGCGGCCATGAATTGGCAATCTGTTGGCGGAAATCGGGTGCGTAATCAATTTTAAAATCTGGAATATGTTTTTTAATTTCATCAGCCAATTCAGCGCAAGAAAAACTGATGCCGGCGAAATTGAAATTAGAGTGATTTTTTAATTTAGAAAAATCGGTTTCAGCAAGTTGAATCGTGCCACGAATTGCATCTGGCATATACATCATCGGCAAAGTGGTGCCGCTTTCTAAAAAGCAGGTATAAGATTTTTTCTTGATTGCTTCATAAAAAATTTCCACCGCGTAATCAGTTGTTCCGCCACCTGGTAAAGTTTTGTGGCTTATAAGTCCAGGATAGCGCGTTCCGCGCACGTCCAGACCAAATTTGGCAACGTAATAATCGCACAATAATTCACCGGCAGCTTTGGTTAGACCATACATTGTTTTTGGCAAAATCACGGTTTCTTGTGGTGTATTATCGCGCGGCGTTTCGGGGCCGAAAACTGCGATCGAACTTGGGCAAATAATTTGCTTAACTGCCAGTTCGCGTGCAACTTCCAAAACATTGTGCAAGCCGGTCATATTTACATCCCAGCATAAATTCGGGTTTTTTTCACCAGTCGCAGAAAGAATTGCCGCGAGGTGATAAATAATTTTTATATCGTGTTTTTTTACAATTTCAGCAAGGCGCGTTTTATCTAAAACATTGAGAGTTTCATAAGGCAAAAATTCTTCAGAAATGTCAGAAGTTTTTACGTCGGAAGTTATAACATTTTTTTCGCCGTAAATTTTTTTAAGCGCCGCTGTAAGTTCGGAACCAATTTGTCCAAGTGCGCCAGTTACCAAGATTTTCGTCATATTTTTGTTAGTTTAAATTTACTCAACCATAAATGTAATCGATTTCAAATATTCACTTTCTTTCAGCGCCGGATGAATCGGATGATCCAAATCAGCTCCAAATGAGCGAATTAACTTGGCGCGACGATTGCTTTTTCTAAAGCCATCATTCGTCGCTGCAATCAAATCGCCAATCGTGGCGTTGTGCGAGCATGAAGCAAGCATCAACAATCCATTTGGCTTAACTAAATTTGCTGAAAGTTTTACCAGTTTTTCATAACCTTTTAAGCCAGAGAAAAAATCTTTTTTTGATTTGATAAAAGCTGGTGGATCAAGAACCACAACGTCAAATTTTCTTTTTTGAAAATCAGCATTATCCAAAGTTTCGTAAACTTTTTTGGTAATTATTTCAGTTTTTTGAGTAAAATTATTAAGGGTAATATTTTGTTTAACTTGGTTTGTAGCTTCTTGTGAAGAATCAATAAAAGTCACAGAATTAGCGCCGTTTTTTAAAGCATTTAAACCAAATCCACCAAGGTAACAGAAAGCATCAAGCACATCACAATTTTTAGAAACCAATCCAATAAAATCGCGGTTTTTTCTTTGATCAAAAAACCAGCCAGTTTTTTGTCCCGACTTCACATCAATTGCAAATTTTAAACCATTTTCTTCAATTTCAATTTTATCAGGAATGTCGCCTTTAATGGTTTTTACATAAAGTTCCAAGCCTTCGAGCTTTCTTGATTCAACGTCATTTCTAAAAATTATTGTGGCATCGGGAAAAAGTTTTTCCAAAGCAGAAATTAAAAGCGGAGATAATTTTTCCATTCCGGCGGTGGAAATTTGGCAGGATAAAATATTGTCCAAACGGTCAATAATCAGGCCGGGAAGAAAATCAGCTTCGGAATGAATTAAGCGGTAAAAAGGTTTATCAAAAAAACGATCGCGCAAAATTTTGGCGGCAGAAATTTTTTCGATGAAAAAATCTTCATTAATTTCCTGTTTTACGTCGTAAGTTAAAATACGTGCTGAAATCAGGTTATTCGGGTTGAAATAGGCAAGGGCGAAAGGCTCATCTTTCTTGACTTGAACTTCAACTAAAGTGCCTTTTTCGAGATATTTTAAAGCGGCGAAATTTTCGATTTCGTTAGAAAAAATCCAAGGATGTCCGCGCACTATGCGAACTTCGTGATGTTTTTTAATTTTTAATTTTGTGTTGGCGATAATTGTCATTTTGATGAAATAGAAGGTGGCTAAAACAGTTATGGACCTACGCCGAAAGACGCAGGTCCATATATATTTTTAGAAATTTAAAAAATATTACAAACTAAAACTCATCGTCAAAAGATGAGATTTTTTTCTTTCGAGGAAGGATTTAAAAATTTCCTCATAATCCGCTGGAAGCGCTTTATGTAAAGATCCGCGAGACACAACACTTTCAACATAAGTTGCGGCATTTTTGTGAAGATCAAAAATTTCTAAAGTGAATTTATTATCAATGTAAGTTAATGGTTTAAACATTGAAGCCATACAAATATCAACCAAAAAAAATTTTTCTCCGTCGAAATATGGGTTGAATTTCAAATGTTTATCCAAAATCGCCAGTCTTGATATGGTTTCAGCTTTTTTCAAATCAAATTCTTCCTGATTTTGGGCAAATATCATGCCAAAAGTTGTGGACATAATTCCGTTGCTGAATTCCATCCAGCCGCGATGCCAGCCTCTTACTACCAAATCGGTTGAGTGAAGAGGATTTTCTGGAAATGCGTCTTCCAAATATTCGCAAATAGCGATTGATTCAAAAAGCGGTTTGTCGCCTACATATAATAAAGGAACTTTGCCAAGAGGTGCATCTTTAACAAACCAATCCGGTTTGTCAGCTAAAGTGATTTCTTGTTTTTCGTGAGGAATATTTTTTTCGAGTAACACCATTTCAACTCGGTGGCAGTAGGGAGAAAACTTTGATGCAATTAGTTTGATTTTATCTGGCATTTTTACCTCGTTAGTTTTTTTAAAATTCTAATAGATCCTGAAACGAGTTCGAGGTGACGGAGTTTTTGTTTAGTTTGAGCGCAAACTTCTCAACATTGTCATCCTGAACTTGTCTCAGGATCTATCATCTTAATCTAGTAAATCGGAAATTCTTTGCACAAAGTTGCGACTTCAGCTTTAACTTTTTCTTCTAAAGTTTTGTTGCCTTCTTCGCCATCTTTTACAAATCCTGAAAGTACATCAGCAATCATGTTGCCAATTTTTTCAAATTCTTTTTCTTTGAAGCCGCGAGTGGTTCCGGCTGCTGTTCCAAAACGAAGACCTGAAGTTACGAATGGGCTTCTTGGATCATTTGGAATCGCATTTTTATTGCAGGTTAAACCAGCGCGTTCCAAAACTTTTTCTGCTTCTTTTCCAGTTAAAGTTTCAAGTGGCGTTAAATCAACAACCATCAAGTGGCAATCAGTTCCGCCAGTTGTGATTTTAAGGCCACGTTTGATTAAAACTTCGGCTAGAACTTGCGCGTTTTTTACAATTTGTTTGGCGTAATCTTTAAATTCTGGGCGTAAAGCTTCAGCAAACGCAACCGCTTTGGCAGCGATCACATGCATTAAAGGTCCACCTTGAAGACCTGGGAAAACTGCAGAGTTAATTTTTTTCGCCAACTCTTCATTATTAGTTAAAATCACGCCACCACGAGGTCCGCGCAAAGTTTTGTGAGTTGTTGAAGTTACAATATCAGCAATGCCAATTGGAGATGGATAAATTCCAGCAGCAACCAAACCAGCAACGTGAGCCATATCAACCATTAAAAGGGCGCCGATTTCATCAGCGATTTTTTTGAAACGCGACCAATCAACAATTCTTGGGTAAGAAGAAATTCCAGCAACAATCAATTTTGGTTTATGTTCGCGAGCCAAGCTTTCCATTTGATCATAATCAATCAAGCCATCATCTAAACGAATTCCATATTGCACTGATTTAAACCACATGCCCGAAATTGTGCGTTGCGCGCCGTGAGTTAAGTGACCTCCAGCGGCAAGAGACATTCCAAGAATTGTATCATTGGGCTGAAGAAGTGCTAAAAAAACTGCCAAGTTTGCACTTGCGCCAGAGTGAGGTTGAACGTTAGCAAAATTAGCGCCAAAAAGTTTGCAAAGCCTGTCAATTGCAGCTTGCTCAACTTCATCAGAAAATTCACAACCACCATAATATCTTTTTTGAGGATAGCCTTCAGCATATTTATTTGTAAATACAGAGCCTTGCGCTTCAAGAACGGCGCGGCTTACGATATTTTCAGAAGCAATTAATTCGATTTGATATTTTTGACGATCAAGTTCGTGAGAAATTGATTTTGCGATTACGGGGTCAGAATTTTGTAGAGTGGAAGTGAAGAAGGTCATGATTTTATTTAGAATTTAAGATTTATGTTTAAAGAGTCTCTGAAAAACCAAGAGTTCTCGAGTGATTTTATGATCTTTTAAAGATAAAAAACTACAAACTCAATGTCATGCTGAGCTTGTCGAAGCATGATTCAAGAGCGTCTACAAAATCATGCTTCGACAGGCTCAGCATGACATCGATTCTTTCTGAGATTTTTTAAAGTCCGAATTTGTTAAAACTAATTCGTTCTTCAACTTTGCCAAATAAGCTTTCAACAGAAAGAGACTTTTCCGAAAAGAAACTTTTTATCAATCCTTTTTTTGTGGTGATTTGTTGAATTTTAACTTTAGGCCCGAATTTTTCTTTCATCTTTTTTCTCATATCGCAAATTTCGTCAACTAAACCTAATTCTGCCGATTTTTTTCCAGACCAAAAAGCGCCCGTAAAAAGATTGTCTTCATTATTTTTTAATTTAGCGCCGCGTCTTGATTTTACTAGCTCCTTAAAGCCTTCAAAAATATCGCGCTGCGCATCTTTTAGAATTTCTATATTCTCATTCTCTTCTGGCAAAAATGGATCAAGAATCGCTTTATTTTTTCCTTCAGTATAAACGCGGCGATCAACTCCTAGTTTTTTGATTAAATCAACAAAACCAAAACTCGAAAAAATTACGCCAATTGAACCGATGATTGAAGAATTATGAGCATAAATTTCATCGCCACTTAAAAGCAGCCAATAGCCGCCGGAAGCTGCAACATCTTGGGCAAAAGTGTAAACTGGAATTTTTTTCTCCTCTGACAATTCGCGAATATAATTATAAATTAATTCTGATTGAACTGGTGAACCACCTGGTGAATTTACATTTAGAGCTACGGCTTTGACTTTTTTCATTTCAAAAGCGCGTTTCAAAAGTGGTGCGATATTTTCAAAATTTAATCCCGAAGAAAGTTTTGAATCTTTACCGATAACGCCTTGCAAATTAACGCTGGCAACGATTGGTGAATTATCACAGCGCATAATTTTTCTATAAATTTTACTAAAAATACATTTAGATTTTGGGCAGTTGTTCATTTTTATGTTTGTTAAAGATTGAGAAATCACTTGGTTTAAATTCTTTTTTGATGATTTTTTTGGTATAATTCAAGCAGCAGAAGAATAAAAATAGTGATAAAATTGCTATCACCGAAAGCCATAAACCTTGCGGCCCAAGGTTTTTCATGATAGCGCCCGTGGCAAAAAGACCAACGATATTTCCAAGTAAACTGATTCGTGAAAAAGCGCTATTAACGGCGAGTCGTTGCGTGGGTTTATATTTTTCATTTATCAAAACAATTGCCGGAAGTTTTACTCCAGCAAGTGCGCCAAACATCAGGAAAAGTAGGGGATAAATTTTATGCGGAAATTGGTTAATATGAAGCATATAAGCAAAAGCGAGGGCGAGAATGGCAGAGAAAATCATTAAAAACCGGCGACTCATAATATCAGCCAAATAGCCGATTGGAATGTAGAAAATCGTGCCGAAAAGTAAAACTGACAAAAGCAAAGAAGCTTCATCTTTAGGCATACCAATTTTAATTCCGTAAATAATTAAAAAGGCGCTGGAAGAAGACATAGCGTAGCTCACGCAAAAAGCGGCGAGCATGATTTTTGGGGAATTTTTTATATAGCGCCAAATTGAAATATTTTTTTCTTCGCGAACTGCGGCATCAAGTTTTTTAAGGCGAGCGAGCGGAATCATTGAGGCGATGTAAAATCCGCTGGCAATTACGTAAGTCGAAAAATTATCAAAAGATTGCAAAATATTTAAAAGCACCGGTCCCAAACTATTGCCAAATGCAACCAGCATTGTTCCCATTGAAATAATCATCGCTCGCATGTGAGTTGGAGCCAGATCAATCATGATTGTATTGCGGGTTACGCCGCAAATGAAAAAAGAAGTTCCGATGCAAAAAATAATTAAAAGCCAGAGTAAATAACCCGGATAAACAAAAAGTGTCAGGGCGCAGATTGCCGAAATAATTGAGCCAAGATAAATGCTGTTAATCATGCCGGCTTTACGGCCCATTGAGGGAAGAAAGCGCGAGAAAATTACACCAGCGCCAATTTGAGTGGCGGTTGAAAGTGAGATTAAAATTTCATTTTTAACATTGGCTTCAAGTTTAAGAGCGATCATTACCATCAATATTCCGTAGCCAATTGCTGACAGAAAAATTGAAGAAAAAATTGCTGCTAAATCTTTTACCAAGCTAATCGTCCAGCAAAATTCTTTATTGCCAGAAATTGTTTCTGCTGATTTTGTCGGCGGTGGTGTGAAGCCGGAACCGCTGACATCATAGCTTCTAGTTATAGTTTCGTGGTTTGTTCGAGAATGAGTCAGCATCTAAATCATTTTTCTAACATCGGTTAAATGTCCGGTTAGAGCTGCTGCCGCCGCCATTGCTGGGCTTAGAAGGTGAGTTCTGCCGCCGCGACCTTGTCTGCCTTCAAAATTTCGGTTGGAAGTCGAAGCGCATCTTTCGCCAAATTCCAATTTATCAGAATTCATTGCCAAACACATTGAGCAGCCCGGTTCGCGCCATTCAAAACCTGCTGCGGTGAAAATTTTATCAAGACCTTCTTTTTCAGCTTGCTCTTTAACTAAACCTGACCCCGGAACCACCATTGCAAGTTTGATATTTGCGGCGATTTTTTTGCCATCAACAATTTTTGCAGCTTCGCGGAAATCTTCAATTCTGCCATTAGTGCAAGAACCAATGAAAACTTTATCGATTATAACTTCTTCAAGTGGAGTTCCAGCGACGAGACCCATATATTCAAGTGATCTTTTAACAGCTTCTTGTTTGCCGACATCAGAAAAACTTTCTGGAGATGGAACTTTAGCGGTTATTGGCAAAGCATCTTCTGGGCTGGTTCCCCAAGTTACTTGTGGAGCAATTTCATCAGCATGTAAAATTAATTCTTTGTCATATTTAGCGCCTTTGTCAGAAGCCAAAGAATCCCAATATTTAACTGCTTTGTCAAAATCTTCATTTTTTGGTGCGAGAGGGCGGCCTTTTAAGTAAGCGTAAGTAGTTTCATCAGGCGCGATTAATCCAGCGCGAGCGCCAGCTTCAATTGCCATATTGCAAACTGTCATGCGCGCTTCCATTGAAAGCGATTTGATTGCTTCTCCCGCATATTCAATAACGCATCCAGTTGCGCCGGCAGTTCCGATTTTTCCGATTACGGCAAGAGTAATATCTTTTGCGGTTACGCCTTTTCCAAGCTTGCCATCAACGCGAACTAAAAAGTTTTTTGCTGGAGATTGAATTAAAGTTTGAGTTGCTAAAACATGTTCAACTTCAGAAGTTCCAATGCCAAAAGCCAAAGCACCAAATGCGCCGTGGGTTGAAGTGTGACTATCGCCGCAAACTATTACCATTCCGGGTTGAGTCAAACCTTGCTCTGGTCCAACGATGTGAACGATGCCTTGTTTTTTGTCATCTAAATCAAAATATTTAATGCCAAATTCTTTGCAATTTGCTTCCAGAGTTTCAACTTGAATGCGCGAAGTTGCATCTTTAATTCCCGAAGTTCCGTGGCCGCGATCGGCAGTTGTGGTTGGAACATTGTGATCAGCAACTGCTAAATGTGCTTCTGGTCTTCTGGGTTTGCGGTGTTTCATGCGCAAGCCTTCAAAAGCTTGAGGTGAAGTTACTTCATGGATTAATTGGCGATCAACGTAAATGGCGCTTGAAGAGCCATCGTCGTAAACTAAATGTGAATCCCAGATTTTATCGTAAAGAGTTTTAGGCGCAGAAGAGTTAGTCATTATGAAGTAAGAAAAATATGTTAGAAATGATGAAATGTATGATCGCGAAGGGATTTATTTTTTGCAATTTAAAATTTGTTTTGAAATCAGAAATGTACAAAAAACATCTTGCTTATGGGATGGTTTGATGATCTAGCTTTGTAAAATATTAATTAAATTGCGGAGGGGAAATGAGCGTGCATTGTAAAAATAAAATGGAAATTATTTTAAGTCATTTAGAAGAAGCGGTCCTTAAAATGGGAGCCGTTGTTAAATAAAGTCTTTGGGACTTGATGTTAATGAAGAGCATGGATTTTTTCATCAAATTCTCCATGAATTAGTCGGAGTATTTAGTGCAGATTTGGAATGTGAAAAAGAAGAAGCAAAAATGGATCGCCATAAAACCAAACAAATTTTACAAAATCTTTTAGATCGATTGGCGCATAAAAGTGCTGAAATTGAAGAGGCGGAAATTGAATCTTATTCACTTTCTATAAATGAGCCGACATTGAGCGAAAGAAAAATCATTGATATGATAACAAATTCTTTTGACGAAGCCAATAAATTGGATTTCTTAAAACATTTTTTAGAAGAAGAAAAAAAGATGATAATCTGAGAAAATTGGTAGAAGCCTTTCAGAATAAGATCGTTAAAATTGAAGAAGGAAAAGGCAAATTTAAAGAACGGGGTTTGGAAGATTTGGGGCAGAATGATTAAACATTTCCGCACTTATAAGTAATTGAGGAATAATTCTTGATTTATCTTAAGTTCAAAGTTGGAATAGTTTTTTTATTTAAAAATTTAATTGAATATACTAAAATAAAAATGAATCTCCTATTTTGCGGTGATGTAGTCGGTCGGGCTGGACGCAAAATAGTCACCGAAAATCTCGCCAGAATTAAAGCCGAAAATAAAATCGATTTCACAATCGTAAATTGCGATAATGCTTCTGGCGGATTTGGTGTTAATCGCAGCGCTGCGCAGGAAATATTAAATGCTGGAGCCGATGTTTTAACTGGTGGCGATCACATTTGGGATCAAAAAGAAATCACCAGTTTCATTAATGATTTTAAGCGTTTACTGCGCCCCGCAAATTTCCCCAAATCTTGTCCCGGAGTTGGTGTCGGAATTTTTCACACCGCTGATAATCGCAAAGTTTTAGTAATTCATCTTTTAGGTCAGGTTTTTACCAAATATCACGTTTCATGCCCATTTGAAGAGGCTCAGCAGCTTATTGAAACTCAGGTTTTAAAAAAAGATGTCGATGCAATTTTTGTTGATTTTCACGCTGAAGCAACTTCAGAAAAAATGGCGATGGGAAAATTTTTAGATGGTAAAGTTAGCGCTGTAATTGGTTCGCACACTCACATTCCAACTGCCGATTGTCACATCATGAAAAATGGCACCGCTTATCAAACTGATGCCGGAATGTGCGGTGATTATGATTCAGTAATTGGCATGGAAAAAACCGTGCCGCTTCGTATGTTTTTAGAAAAACGCAAATTCGCCAGAATGGAACCAGCGCAAGGTGAAGCAACTTTATGCGCCACAATTGTTGAAATTGATGATGCCACAGGTCTTGCCAAAAAAATATCGCCGATTAAATTTGGCGGAATCTTAAAGTAATCAACAACTTCTCATATTCATGGCCGGTCATTCCCAGTTTGCAAATATCAAACATCGTAAAGGAGCGCAAGACGCTAAAAAAGCTAAACGTTTTACCAAAATTCTTCGCGAAATAACTGTTGCCGCTAAAACCGGACAGCCTGATCCTAACTTCAATCCGCGTTTAAGAAATGCCATGATTGAAGCGCGCGTTAACAACATGCCCAAAGATCGTGTTGATGCTGCAATCAAAAAAGTAATTGCTGGAAGTGAGGGTGATAATTTCGAAGAAATTCGCTACGAAGGCTACGCTCCGGGTGGAATTGCAATTATTGTTGAAGCTTTAACTGACAATCGTAACCGCACCGCTTCTGAGGTGCGCAGCATTTTTACTAAAGCTGGAGGCGCTTTGGGCGAAACCGGATCGGTTGGTTTTATGTTTGATCATATTGGTTTAATTCAGTTTGATGGCAAAGTTGCGTCGGAAGAAGAAATGTTTGAAGCCGCTTTAGAAGCTGGTGCGCAGGAAGTTGAATCATCAAGCGAACTTCACATTATAATTACACAACCAGAAAATCTAGGCGCGGTGCGTGATGCTTTAACCGAAAAATTTAAAGATCCGCTTTCGGCAAAATTTGATTGGAAAGCAAAAAATAGCATGGAAATTGCTGATTTGGAACAAGCGCAAAAACTTATGAAAATGATTGATGCCTTGGAAGATTGTGATGATGTGCAAATGGTAACTGGCAACTATATTTTCCCCGATGAAATTGTTGACAAAATTTAAGGCAACAAAATTTATTTTTTATTAATCCAAACAGAAGAAGTTGAAACTAAACAAGTATTCAAATTGGGTTGATTCAAAATAAAAAATCACCACTAGCCACCAGATTCGTTGAGAATCGAGAAGTTGGTAATATTCTATAAAGAATGATAAAACTACTAAACAATCGCGAGTTAATGATTAATCAAAATCCCGAACAAATAGCCAGAGACGAAATAGACAAGCAACTAAGAGATTGTGGCTGGATAGTTCAAGATATTAAGAAAATAGATCTCTTTGCCACTCTTGGTGTTGCAGTTAAAGAATATTCAACTGACGTCGGCCCAGCTGACTATGTTTTATTTGTTGGCGGAAAGGCTTGTGGAGTAATTGAAGCAAAGCGTGAAGAAGAGGGTCACCGAATCAACATTCACGAAGAGCAAGGTGAAAATTACGCCAAATCGCAATTAAAATATTTAAAAAATGAACCACTTCCTTTTGTTTACATAAGCACCGGCAAGCTAAATCGATTCACCGATTTCAACGATCCAAAACCAAGAGCGAGAGAAGTATTTAATTTTCATCGCCCCGAAACTCTTAGCCAATGGCTTAAAGAAAAATCACTCAGAACAAGATTATTAGATTTGCCAAATCTGCCGACAGAATCTTTGAGAGATTGCCAAATTAGAGCCATCAACAAACTAGAAATTTCATTCAAAGAAAATCGTCCCAAGGCCTTGATACAAATGGCGACAGGTTCTGGAAAAACTTTCACCGCCATCACCTTCATTTATCGTTTGTTAAAATACGCAAAAGCCAAACGAGTTTTATTTCTAGTAGATACCAAGAACCTTGGCGAACAAGCCGAGCAAGAATTTATGTCATTTATCCCCAATGATGACAATCGAAAATTTACAGAACTTTACGCCGTTTCTCGCTTAAAATCGAGCCACATTCCAAAAGATAGTCAAGTCTGCATCAGCACAATTCAGCGCCTTTATTCGGTTTTAAAAGGCAAAGAATTGGACGAAAAAGCTGAAGAAGAAAACCCGCATGAAGCCAAGTGGCAACCAAAAGCAATTCCACCTCTCGAATATGATTCAAAAATGCCAATCGAGTTTTTTGATTTTATTGTAATCGATGAATGTCACCGCAGCATTTACAATCTTTGGAAACAAGTTTTAGATTATTATGATGCCTTTCAAATTGGCTTAACCGCAACTCCAGACAAAAGAACAATTGGCTATTTTAACCAAAACATCGTCAGTGAATATTCTCACGAAATGGCGGTTGTTGATGGCGTAAATGTGCCCAGCAAAGTTTTTATCATCGACACCAAAATCACCAAAGAAGGCGCAACCATTCCAGCTTTAGAATATGTTGAACATCGCGAAAAACTAAGCCGTAAAAAGCGCATCGAATTGCAAGATGAAGATGAGCAATATTCAGGAAAACAGCTTGATCGCGAAATAGTAAACACAAACCAAATCAGAACCGTAATCAAAACCTTCAAAGAAAATTTACCTAAAATTTTTATCGATCGCTTTGACAAAGATGGTATTTTTGAAGTTCCAAAAACTTTAATTTTTGCCAAAACCGACAGCCACGCAGACGACATCATTCAAATTGTTCGCGAAGAATTTGCCGAAGAAAATAAATTCTGCAAAAAAATCACTTACAACAGCGAAGACCCAAAAAGCACCTTATCAGAATTTCGCGGCAGCTTTTATCCAAGAATTGCCGTCACGGTTGATATGATTGCAACTGGCACCGACGTTAAGCCTTTAGAATGTTTGCTTTTTATGCGCGACGTAAAAAGCCGCAACTATTTTGAACAAATGAAAGGTCGCGGCACCAGAACCATCGATCTCGACACTTTGCGAAAAGTAACGCCAACCGCCAAACTAACCAAAGATCACTTTGTTATTTTTGACGCAATTGGCGTTTCAAAAAGCTTAAAAACCGATATTCGCCCTTTAGACAAAAAACCATCAGCGCCTTTAAAAGATTTGCTTCGCGCCATTGCAGTTGGCGCAAGAGATGAAGAGTTGTTCACCACAATTGCCAGCCGCTTAGCGGGTTTAGACAAACAATTAACTGAAAAACAAAAGCTAGAATTTACAAAAAAAGCCAATGGCAAAACAATTTCTCAAGTTGCCAAAGATCTTCTCGAAGCCTTTGATCCAGATATTTTAGAAGAAATTGCTGACAAAGTAGAAAATGAAAAAGCCAATCAAGTGCCAGAAGAAATCGCAAGAAAAATCAAATTCAAATTTGAAGAACTGCAAAACCAAGCTGCCAAAGTTTTCACCGGCGAGCTAAATGAATTTATCGAAAACGCTCGCAAAACTCTTGAACAAAAAATTGATCTCAGCAATCCAGACGAAGTAATATTTGCGGGCTGGAGCCAAGAAAACAAAGACAAAGCCCAAGAATTAATAAACTCTTTTGAAGAGTGGATTTTAGCCAATAAAGACGAACTCAAAGCTTTGCAAATTTTCTACAATCAACCCTTTCGCCGCCGCGAACTTAGTTTTGCTGACATCAAGCAAGTTTTAGAAAAATTAAAAACTGAAAAACCAATTCTTAATCCGCTTAATGTTTGGAAGGCCTTTGAAGCAAATGGAGAATCTGCTGGAGTGGTGGATAACGAACTAACAGCTCTAATGTCGCTAATTCGCAAAAGCAGCGGAATTGACCAAGCACTCACCAACTACAATAAAACCGTAGATAAAAACTTTCAAAACTGGGTTTTTAAAAAACAGGCAGGAGCAACAAAATATAATGAAGAACAAATGCAATGGCTGCGCTTAATTAAAGATCACAACGCCGCCAGCTTTCACATTGAAAAAGACGATTTTGATTTAAACCCTTTCAACGCCAAAGGCGGACTTAGCAAAATGTGGCAGTTATTTGGCAGTCAAAGCGATGCAATTATTGATGAATTAAATGAGGCTTTGTCAGAATAATGATTGAAGAAAGTAAATTGCCGAAAGGCTGGGAAGTGAAGAAGTTGGGTGAGGTTTGTTTGACAACGAGTGGTGGAACACCAAACAGAGGAAATAAAGAATTCTATGAAGGCGCTATCCCTTGGGTTAAATCTGGCGAGTTAGACAGAGGTCTAATTTTGGAGACGGAGGAAAGAATTTCTGAAGAGGCAATTAAAAATTCGAGCGCAAAAATATTTCCTAAAGGAACTTTATTGATTGCTCTGTATGGTGCGACAATCGGAAAGTTAGCCTTTCTTGGTATAGATGCAGCCTCAAACCAAGCGGTATGCGGCATCTTTAAGAGCGAAAAAATAAACTCAAACTATCTGTTCAATTTTCTTTTTTATAAGAAACCAACTCTAGTTAAACAAAGTATTGGTGGTGCCCAGCCAAACATTAGTCAGGGAATTTTAAAAAATTTAGAAATTCCGATTCCATCAATAGATGAGCAACAAAAAATCGTCACAAAAATTGAAGAGCTTTTTAGTCAGTTAGAAAATGGCAAACAGCAACTTTTAACCGCACAAAAACAACTAAAAACCTACCGCCAAAGCCTACTAAAAAGTGCCTTTGAAGGCAAACTAACCAATCAAAATCTAAAAGCCGGCGAATTGCCGAATGGGTGGAAAACGTTAAAAGTTCTTGAGCTTGGAGAAATATCAACAGGATCGACACCGTCAAAATCCAATCCTGCATTTTATTCGAATAAATTTCCTTTTTACAAACCAACTGACTTAGAAGCTGGGTACAATGTTAGAAAGTCATCGGACAATTTATCGGACTTGGGAATTAAGGAAGCTAGATTTCTTCCAGCTAACTCAATACTCGTAACTTGTATAGGTGCAACAATAGGAAAAACAGGAATCATTCGGAGAGAAGGAGCTAGTAATCAACAAATAAATACAATTATTCCATCAAAAAATCTTGATCCAAATTTTATTTATTACCAAGCGATTGCACCGAAATTTCAGAAGACAATCAAAGACAATTATTCTCAAACAACTTTACCAATTTTAAATAAGTCAAAATTTCAAAATCTTGAGATGAATATTTGTTCACTTCCCGAACAACAAAAAATAGTCGCCATCTTAGAATCAAAACTAACCATCTGCGACAAAATAGAAGAAACCATCAAAACCAGTTTACAACAAAGCGAAACCTTGCGCCAAAGCATTCTAAAAAAAGCTTTTGAAGGGCGGTTGGTTTAAATTAAAGAAAATTAAATTATTAAAAAAATGAGCAAAAATACTTCTTCAATAGTTTCAAAAGTTTGGAGCTTTTGTAATCCTCTTCGCGATGTTGGTGTTGGTTATGGCGACTATTTAGAACAACTTACTTATTTGCTGTTTTTGAAAATGGCTGATGAATATGTCAAGCCTCCGCATAATAGAGAAAATAAAATTCCAGCTGGTTTTGGTTGGGAAAGTTTAACCAACAAAAAAGGCGCAGAGCTTGAGCTGCATTATTCAAGATTGCTTCGTGAGTTAAGCAGTGAAAAAGGAATTTTGGGACAAATTTTTGTTAAGAGCCAAAATAAAATTCAAGATCCAGCAATGCTTGCCAAGATTATTGACATGATTCACTTAGAGCAATGGTTGGTAATGGGCGCTGATGTGAAGGGTGATATTTATGAAAGTCTTTTAGAGCAAAATGCGCAAGATGTGAAAAGTGGAGCGGGACAATATTTTACGCCGCGTCCTTTAATTAAAGCCATGGTTGAATGCATTAGACCTTTGCCAAATAAAACAATTGCTGACCCAGCTTGCGGCACTGGCGGCTTCTTTTTAGCGGCTTATGATTATTTGGTTGCCAATAATAAGTTTGATAAAGAGCAAAATAAGTTTTTGAAGAACTCAACTTTTTATGGAAATGAAATTGTTGCAAGCACGCGCCGATTAGCTTTGATGAATTTGTTTTTGCATAATATTGGCGACATTGACAGCGCAAATTTTATTTCTCCTGCCGACGCTTTAATTGCAGCCTCGCCAACAACTTATGATTATATTTTAGCTAACCCGCCATTTGGCAAAAAAAGCAGCCAAACTTTTACCAACGAAGAAGGCGAGCAAGAAAAAGATGATTTAACCTACAATCGCCAAGACTTTTGGGCAACCACCAGCAACAAACAGTTAAACTTTGTTCAGCATATTAGAACGATGTTAAAAACCACCGGACTTGCTGCCGTTGTGGTTCCAGACAATGTTTTGTTTGAAGGCGGAGCTGGTGAAACTGTGCGCAAAAAGCTTTTAGAAACAACTGATCTTCACACAATTTTGCGCTTACCAACGGGAATATTTTATGCTCAAGGCGTGAAAGCCAATGTGATTTTCTTTGATAATAAACCAGCCAGCAAAACCGCTTGGACAAAGGAAGTTTGGGTTTATGATTACAGAACAAACATTCACCACACTCTAAAAAGAAACCCGCTTAAATTCGAAGATTTAAAAGATTTTATTGAGTGCTACAACCCGCTAAACAGAAATAAACGCAAAGAAACTTTTAATGCAGAAACAAACCCCGAAGGGCGTTTTAGAAAATTTTCTTACGAAGAAATTATTGCTCGCGATAAAACCAGTTTAGATATTTCTTGGATTAAAGATAAATCCTTGGCTGATCTTGATAATCTTCCAGATCCAGAAATTTTGGCTGAAGATATTATTGAGAATTTAGAAGCTGGGCTTGCGAGTTTTAGAGAGATTGCGGCGGTTTTAAGTACAAGTAAATAGAGCCAGATTATGAGTATTTTGAGGAAAAATTACGACAGATAATGTAAGTTGTGCCAAGCGTTACAGCGTCATTATCCGAGAAATTTTTACCAAAAAGACGAAGCTTAATTGGGAGTATAACACTCACTTTTTGACCGCAACTTGGTATTAAATGTTTTGGCAAAAAAACAAACGGCAGAAAAATTTTGTGAATTAATAAGCCAAAATATTGGCAAATTTGAAATTGCAAAACCTTGGCGTTACGTTATTGTTCCAACTAACCGAATTAAAATTACTGCCACAATCGATGTTTTGCTTGGCTTTTTGGATAAAAATTAATGAACTAGCAAAATTCGCGACCAATTCAAAAAAAACTAATCAAAAAAAACTTATGAAACAAATCGAAATTACTAAGCAACTTGTTAAAGACCATAATTTAACTGAAGGCGAATATGCCAAAGTTTTAGAAATTTTAGGGCGCGTGCCAACAATTACCGAACTTGGAATTTTTTCGGCAATGTGGTCGGAACATTGTTCTTATAAATCGACTAAAAAACATTTGAAAACCATGCATACAAGCGCGCCGTGGGTTATTTGCGGACCGGGTGAAAATGCTGGCGTAATTGATATTGGCGACGGACAAGCCGTAATTTTTAAAATGGAAAGCCACAATCACCCATCTTTCATCGAGCCTTATCAAGGTGCGGCGACTGGTGTTGGTGGAATTTTACGCGACGTTTTCACAATGGGTGCGCGCCCAATTGCTAACTTAAACGCGCTGCGTTTTGGCGATATTAATCATCCAAAAACCAAACAATTAGTTAACGGCGTTGTTTCTGGAATTGGTGGTTACGGCAATTGTGTTGGCGTTCCAACTGTTGGCGGCGAAGTTACTTTTGATAAAAGTTATAATGGCAATATAATCGTAAATGCGATGACGGTTGGTTTAGCTGATTCGGATAAAATTTTCTATTCTGCTGCTTCTGAAATTGGTGCATCAGTGGTTTATGTTGGTTCAAAAACCGGTCGCGATGGCATTAATGGCGCGGTTATGGCGTCCGACGAATTTAAAGAAGGTGACGAAGATAAACGCCCAACTGTTCAAGTGGGAGATCCTTTTGCTGAAAAACTTTTACTCGAAGCCTGCATGGAATTGATGCAGTCAGATTGCATTCTTTCAATTCAAGATATGGGAGCAGCTGGTTTGACTTCTTCATCTTTTGAAATGTCGGGCAAAGGCGGCACTGGAATTGAGCTTAATTTAGAAAATGTGCCGCAACGCGAAACCGGCATGACACCTTATGAAATCATGCTTTCTGAATCTCAGGAAAGAATGTTGATGATTATCAAACCGGAACGCGAAGATTTTGCGAAACAAATTTTCGAAAAATGGGGACTTGATTTTGCTGTAATCGGAATTGTAACTAATAGCGGACGTGTAGTTATTAAAATGAATGGTGAAGTTTACGCCGATATTCCATCAGAACCACTTTCTGAAAGCGCTCCGGAATATGATCGCCCTTGGATTGATACTAGAACTAAAAATTAAAATAAGATTAGCTGTAAATACAGTGTGAGATTTTGGTGATAAGATCGAGCCAGCGTCTCGACGACCTAAAATATGTAACGCTCGACGAAAATAAAAAAGTTTAGGTCGTCGAGCAAAGCGCTTCAGCGCGTCGTCGAGACGCTAGCTCGATCTCACCAAACCAATCTCTTAAACAAATTCTAAATGAAAATCCTCAAAAAAATTCGCACCTCGCTTTATCTTCAAGTTTTAATTGCTGTAATTTTTGCAATCATTTTTGGCATATTTTCCCCACAAGCTGCACAAAACATGAAGCCTTTGGGAGATGGCTTTATTGCCTTAATTAAAATGTGCGTCCCGCCAATTATTTTCTGCACAATTGTGAGCGGAATTGTTGGTGGCGCTGATTTAAAAAAAATTGGCAAAGTCGGTTTAAAAACTTTGATTTATTTTGAAGTTTTAACCACAATTGCTTTAGTGATTGGTTTAGCAGTTTCACATTTTATTGCGCTGGGCAAAGGCATGAATATTGATGTTGCAACTCTTGATCCAAATACAGTTGCAGCTTATGTAAAACCTCACTCCGGCTTTGTAGAATTTCTTTTAAACATCATTCCAACCACAATTTTTCAGGCTTTTGTCAGCGGCGAAATTTTGCCAATTTTACTTGTGGCAATTCTTTTTGGTTTCGCTTTATCAGCCTTAGAAAATCGCTCTAAACTTGTAATTGAAGGCATTCATGAAATTTCAGAAATCCTTTTTAAAATAATTTCTTTCATCATGAAGCTCGCACCAATTGGCGCTTTTGGTGCGATGAGTTTTACAATTGGAAAATATGGAATTGATGCGCTTGCGCCTCTCGCAAAGCTGATGCTCGCATTTTACGCCACCTGCATTTTATTTGTGATTTGTGTTTTGGGTTTGGTTCTAAAAATTTGCGGCTCCAGCATTTTCAAGCTTTTATCTCACATTAAAGAAGAAATTTTTTTGGTACTCGGAACTTCATCTTCCGAATCAGCATTACCAGGCGTGATGAAAAAAATGGAAAATTTCGGTTGTCCAAAATCAATTGTTGGTTTGGTAATTCCCGCCGGTTATTCTTTCAATCTTGATGGCACCTGTATTTATTTTACGATGGCCATTATTTTTATTGCGCAAGCCTTTAATATTGAGCTTTCGGCGGCGCAGCTTTTAAGTATAATTTTCATTTTGCTTTTCACTTCTAAAGGTGCTGCTGGCGTTACTGGAAGCGGCTTTGTGACTTTGGCGGCAACTTTATCGGTTGTACATACAATTCCACTAGCCGGACTGGCGATAATTTTAGGAATTGATCGCTTCATGTCGGAAGCGCGTGCGATTACAAATCTCATTGGTAATGCAACCGCTTGTGTGGCGGTTTCGAAATGGGAAAAAGAATTTAAGAATTAACTAAATCATGGTTTTTAGCTCCAATATTTTTCTCTTCGCGTTTTTACCGCTAACGCTGTTTTTCTATTTTTTATTGCCCAAAAAATTGGCGACAAAAAATGTTAGAAACGCCGTTTTACTGATTGCCAGCTTGCTTTTCTACGCTTGGGGCGAAATGCATTATTTATGGCTTTTGCTACTTTCCATCACGGCGAATTATTTTTTCGGTATCGCAATTTATAACTCGAAAAAGCCCTCTTTGAAAAAGAGGGTGGATGATCGCGTTAGCGATCAGACGGGTGATTTAAAATTAGCATTAAATCCTCCGGCACTGCGTGCCACCTCCTTTTTCAAAGGAGACTTTGTTGTGATCGGTTTTGCGATTACATTTAACCTAGCGCTGCTCGGTTATTTCAAATATTCCAACTTCTTAATTGAAAATTTAAACCAGCTTTTCTCGCTACAAATCACCAATAAAAAAATCAGCCTGCCAATTGGAATTTCATTTTTCACCTTTCACGCTATTTCTTATTTAATCGATATTTATCGTAGAAAATGTCGCCCACAAAAAAATATTTTTGATTTGGCGCTTTACATAGCTTTCTTTCCGCAGCTGATCGCTGGACCAATTGTGCGTTATAATTTTATCGAAAAATATTTGACCAAACGCAGTCATAATTTCTTCGCTACAACTTATGGAATTCGCCGTTTTATAATTGGTTTGGGCAAAAAAGTTATCATCGCCAATCCACTTGGCGAATTTGCTGATGTGATTTTTTCTTCGCCTTTAACTGAAATAAATTCACCTTTAGCTTGGGCTGGTCTTGTTTGTTATACATTGCAAATCTATTTCGATTTTTCAGGCTATTCCGACATGGCTGTTGGTCTAGCGCGAATGTTTGGTTTCAAATTTCCGGAAAATTTCAATTATCCTTATATTTCAAGATCAATAAAAGAATTTTGGAGAAGATGGCACATGTCGCTTTCTGCTTGGTTTCGCGACTATGTTTATATTCCTTTAGGCGGAAATCGCGTTTCAATAACTCGTCAATATTTCAATTTAGTTTTAGTATTTTTTCTTTGCGGATTGTGGCACGGTGCAAGCTGGAATTTCATAATTTGGGGCATGTTTCACGGCGTATTTTTGGTATTTGAAAGATTAAAAGTTGGACAAAATTTTTTAGATTTTATGCCAAAAATCATGCAGAATTTCTATGCGATTTTTGTGGTGATGATTGGCTGGGTTTTTTTCCGCAGTCCTGATTTAACTCATTCAATTGGCTTTTTAAAAACGATGTTTTTGGGAAATGAAATTGCCGCGATTTCCA
Organism: uncultured Alphaproteobacteria bacterium; assembly: GCA_903937405.1. Lineage (GTDB taxonomy): Bacteria > Pseudomonadota > Alphaproteobacteria > Rickettsiales > UBA1997 > UBA2645. The sequence continues at coordinate 32,494 of CAIZZE010000008.1, forward strand.
ATGATGTGGCAAGATTAATGAGATCGCATTTTATCTGGATGTCTTTTATTTTGGCCTTGATTGGATTTTCACCTTTGATGAAAAAATTGGTGCAGAAATTTTCTAAAAACAGAATTTTTATGTTGAGTTTTGATGCGGCTTTAATTGCGATTTTAGTGTTATCTTTAACCAGACTTTCGGCAGCAACGCATAATCCGTTTATTTATTTTCAGTTTTAATTTTGAATGAAACAAAACAAACTCTTAATCACAGCTTTTGCCATAATTCTCGCGCTTCCAGCGTTGGATAGTATTTTTCATTTTTCGCCGGTTAAAGACTTGTTCGAAAAGCGTCAGCCAATTGCAAAACCTGATTTTCCACAAAATTTTACCGAGTTAAAAACTTTTCCTAAAAATTTTGAAAAATATTTTAACGATAATTATGGATTTCGCAAAAGTCTGGTTTCGTTAAACAGTCACATGATGGACAAAGTTTTTGATGAATCTCCAGATGCGCGCGCTGTTGTTGGTAAAGATGGTTGGTTTTATTTTGATAATCATAATTCACTTCTCGATGCTCGTGGAATGGCGACAATCAGTGATGAAATGATTGAACGCGGCGTAAAATCATTTGGAGAAAACTGGAAAAAAATGCGTGAAAAAAATATCAATTATTTGCTGATAATTGCCGCCGATAAAAGTACAATTTATCCCGAGTTTTTGCCTGATTATATTAAGCCAAATGAGCCGCACAGAATTGATAAATTTTTAAATGCGCTAAAAGCAAAATATCCTGATTTTCCCGTAGTTGATTTGCGTCCGACTTTAAAAAAAGCTAAAGAAAACGAAGTAATCTACCACAAAACTGATACGCATTGGAACAAGCGTGGCGCTCATTACGGCTATGTTGAAATTGCTAAAGCACTAAAAATAAAACCGCATTTGCGGGAAGATTTTTTAGAAAGAGAAGATGAATTTATTCGCGGTGATATTTCTGATATTATGGGCGTTGAAACTACAAATCGTAATTATGAATTAACTCCGAAATTCACCCAAACTTACCATCGCGTTATGCCAACTGCGGCAGAAATTAAGTTTTTTCACAAATTAAATTTCTTCGAAAATTCTAATAAAAATTTGCCGGTTATTTTTGGTTATCAGGATTCTTATTTCGGCGATCTATTTGGCTATATGTCAGAACATTTTTCCAAAAGTTTTTATGATAATGAATTTCCTTGTGATCTAAACTATGAAATCCTAAAAAACTATCATCCAAACGTTGTGATTCAAGAGTTCTGGGAAGGTAGGGTGGAAGTGGTTTTGAGTCAGTGTAAATAAATTAATTTCATTCTTAACTCTTAAATCAAAAGCCCTTAAATTCCAAAAATCTTAAATTTTAAATCTCAAATTTCCCCAATGTCTAAAGTTCTAGAAAACCTAAAAACACTTCTTCAAGTTCCTGATCTGGCATCTAAAAAATGGATCTATGAACAATATGATTCACAAGTAATGAATGACACTCTTTACACCCGCGGCGATGCAGCAATTGTAAGGGTTCATAACACAAATAAAGCTTTAGCAATTTCAACTGATTGCACCCCGCGTTATGTCGAAGCTGATCCTTTTGAAGGTGCTAAACAAGCGGTTGCAGAAACTTATCGCAATATTTCAGCAGTTGGTGGAAAACCTCTCGCAATCACAAATTGTTTGAATTTTGGAAATCCGCAAAAACCAGAAATTATGGGCCAAATTGTTTTGGCAATTCAGGGAATTACCGAAGCTTGCAAAGCTTTGGATTATCCGGTGGTTTCGGGAAATGTGTCGCTTTACAACGAAACTGATGGCAAAGCAATTCAGCCAACTCCAGCAATTGGTGGCGTTGGTTTGTTGAAAGATTTAAATAAAAGATGTGACGCTAAATTTAAAATGGCAGGTGATGCAATTTTTGTAATCGGTAAAAACGAAGGTCATTTGGGATGTTCGCTTTATGAACGTGAAATTTTGAAAATTGCGCCGCAAAAAAATCCACCTAAAGTTGATTTAGCTGAAGAAAAAAAGAACTCAGAATTTATCCGTGAATTGATTGAAAGTTCATCAATAAACGCTTGCCACGATGTTTCGGATGGTGGTCTGTTGGTTGCTTTATTTGAAATGTGTAGTGAAAAATTAGGCTGCGATCTTGATATTTCAGAATTTGTTGGTGAAGAAAATCAAATTTTATTTTCAGAAGATCAATCACGCTATGTTGTGGCTCTTGATTGTGCAATGGTTACAGAATTTAAGAAAAAAGCTGAGAAAAAAGGAGTTTCACTTGTTAAAATCGGCGAAACTTCCAAAGAAAAAATTCGTATTTCTGGAGTTGAGGTTGAAGTTAAAGAATTAACTAAACTTAACGAAATGGTTTTTGAGAAAGCGTTTTTTTAAGCTAGAGTAAGTTTCAAGCTCTTATGGACCCCGTCGTGAAGACGGGGTGACAGGCTTTAGGCTTGCCCGAAGGAATAAGCTTTAGGCTTAACCGAAGGAGCAAGCTTTAGCTTTGCCCGAAAGAACAAGTTAGAAGTATGTACAAAAAACATACTCAGTGTCACCCCGTCTTTACGACGGGGTCCATACGAACTTGAAGAAAATAAAGATTCTGAGGTTTGTTATAAAGCCTCCAAACAGTATTATTAATTCATGCCAAGTAAAAATTTTCGCTATGCCGCAATTGCGCTTCGATTTTTAGAAAAAATCCTTGGCTCAAATTTTTCCGTTACCGGAATAGAAAAACTGCCGCAACAGCCAATTATGTTTGTGGCTAATCATTTCACACGTTCCGAAACTTTTTTTGTTCCCTACATTTTATACAAACATACCGGCCGTCAAGTGCGCTGCCTTGCTGACTCTGGTCTTTACCACGGTGCTTTGGGACGTTTTTTGGAATCAGTTGGAACCATTCCTACCAAACATAAAAACCGCGATAATGTAATCGTCAAAGACCTCATCACCGGCGAATATGATTGGATGATTTATCCGGAAGGCAGCATGCTCAAAAGCAAAGAAATCAAACATGAGCAGCGTTTCATTAATTACACACCTTACCGCGTGGGGCCGGTTCGAACTGGTTCAGCGGTTTTGGCTTTGAAGTCGGAAATTTATCGTGAGGATATTGTTGAGGCTTACGCCAAAAACCAAGCTAATGTTTTAAAGAATTTTGAAGAATTTCTTGATGTTCCCTATCAGGAATATTTTAAAGATATTAACACCCACATCGTTCCACTCAATATTACCTATTATCCGTTGCGTCCCGGCGTAAATAAAATCCAGAAATTGGCGCAGCGTTTAATTAAAACAATCCCAAAACAAGTTTCCGAAGAATTAGAAATTGAAGGAAATCTTTTGCTCGGCGCTGAAATAAATATCAGTTTTGGTGATCCGATAAATCTGGCAGATTATGTGAAATCAACGCGCAACTTGGTGAACCAGATTCCGATTATAAAAGATGAAACCAAAACTAATTTAATTTTACGATACCTGAAATCGCGTTTAACCAGCAATTTTATGGCCAAAATTTATTCTGATATTCAGGTCAATCTCGATCATCTTTTTGCCGCAAGTTTAAGTTTTATCAAAGATCCAGAAATTGAAATTAGCCGCTTGAAAAGAATAATTTACATGTCAGCGGTGATGATCAAAAAGACTGGTAAAAACAGGCTTAATCACAGTATTTTTGAAGAAAATTTATTTAAAATTTTTCTCGATGAACCGCATGTCGAATTTGATAGTGTTTTCGAACTAGCTAAAAAGCAGGGCGTGATTGAAGAAGTTGGTGATGGCAAAATACAAATCAAAAAAGCGCTACTCGAAAAACAATATGATTTTCATGAAATCCGCCTCGAAAATTCTTTGCATGTGATTGCTAATGAATTTTCGTTGCTGGAATTGGGCTGTGATATTGTAAAAAGAAATATCAAAACGCCTGATGATGAACTGCGAAGTAAGGTTTTTAATGAAATTTATCATCGTGATCTTGAGTCATTTAATACTGATTATGATATTTATTTTGATGAAAAATTTTCTAAAGATAAATCGGTTGGATCACCTTTTTTCTTGGATTCGCGCTGCAAAAATTCGCCACGAGTAAAAAGAGTCGGCGTTGTTATTGCGCATGGATATAAATCGGCACCGCGTGAAATTGAAGGTTTGGCGCAATTTATTAATGGTTTTGGATTCAAGGTTTATGGCGTACGTTTGAAAGGTCACGGAACCGCGCCAATCAACATGAAAGATGTAACTTGGGAAGATTGGTACTACAGCCAACAACGTGGATACGCAGCTTTACAAAATATTTGCTCCAAAATTATTTTGATCGGTTTTTCAACCGGTGGTCTTTTGAGTTTGCTTTCCTGCGCTAGAAAAAATCATGCTTCTAAAAAATTATTTGCTTTGGTGTCGATTAATTCAGCTTTAAAATTGTGCGATCTTAAAGCGCGAATGGTTCCTGGAATAAATATATGGAATGAAATGCTGGAGAAGTTAAATATTGAAAGAGGTCGTTTGGAATATGTTGATGATGTTCCAGAAAATCCAAAAATTAATTATAGCCGCAACTATTTAAAAGGCGTAGAACAGCTTGATAAATTAATGCATGTTTGCGAAAAAAACCTTTCCAAAATCAATACGAAAGCTTTGATTATTCAGGGCAACAAAGATCCGGTGGTTAACCTGGATAGTGGGAAAACTATTTATGATAAAATTCATTCATCGGAAAAATATTTAGCAGAGTTAAATTTTTCAAATCACGTTATTGTTACCGGAGAAGGAAAAGAAGAAGTTTTTCAGGTAATAAGAAAATTTTTGGCGCAATTAAAATTAATTTAAGATTTAAGTTTAGGATTTAGGATTTAAAAAGTGACCTAAGAGCCCGTCTAAAGTCTTTTTAGAAACCCGTTTAATCTTACTTGAAATCAATTCACAAATTCATGAAATCCAAGCTTACAAAAAGACCAGATCCGGAGATAGACGAGCAGGAAGATGAAGGAGAAAGTGCGGAAGTCGGAGCAAGTGGTCCCGCGATTGCAGCGGCAAAAAAAAGTAAAATGGCGATAATCGCTGCCTCATCAATTTTGATTACGGTAGTGGTTTATTTTATGTTTTTTAAAGCTGATGAGCCAAAAAAAGAAAATCTTGAAGAAGTAGCGCCACCACCATCAAGAGTAGCGACAAGCGAGGAAGGAAAATCTCCATTTGAAATTGAAGCTCCAGAAAAAAAAGAAGATGTTTCGTTATTAGATAAGCCGGCAAAACCTGATGTTCCAACTTTACCGGAACTTCCTGAAGGAATGGAGCCGCAGTCTGAGCAAGTTCTTCCAACGGCAAATCCACAACAAAATCCTCAAGCTCCGCAGCAATTATTGCCTACGCAAAATATGCCAGGTCAGCAAAATAACAATCCGACGCAGGTTAATCCGCAAAATCCGGAAAAAACCAAAGATACTGATCCGCGCTATGCTCCAATAATTGTTTTTGGCGGCACGGCGGAGGGCACACCATCTCGTGGCGTTGGTTATGAAAATAATATTGTAAACTTGAATCAGGATCCGATCAATAAATTACAAAAAAGTAAAACTGGAGTTACTGCGACTTTTATTGGTGATCGTGCTCACACCATTGCTCAAGGTAAATTATTAAGTGCGGTTTTAGAAACGGCGATTAACACTGAAATTCCCGGCTTTGTGCGCGCAATAATTAGCCGTGATGTTTATGCAGAAGCAGGCAATCAAATTCTGGTTCCGCGCGGCTCAAGATTATTTGGAACTTATTCCAGTAAAATTACGCGCGGTCAGGGTAGGGTTGAAATAGCTTGGACGCGTTTAATCAGGCCAGATGGTGTTGACATGTCAGTTAGTTTTAATGCTTCTGATCAATTTGGCAGATCGGGAATTCCGGGAGATGTTGATAATAAATATAGTGCTCTCGTCGCCAATTCAATGTTGACAAGTATTCTTGCAGTTGGTGGTGTTTCAGCAGCGCAGAAACTTTTAGGAAGTGGTAGTCAGTTAAATACGACAACAACTAATCCAACTCAAGGCACAACTACAACTACTGGAAGCGCTGCTAACCAAGCAATTTACGACGTAAGTAAAACAATCATTGATACTGTGGGACAGGTAATTGGATCTACACTTAATTCCAATCCGGTTATACGTGTTCCTCAAGGTACCAGAATTACTGTGGTGGTGAATTCTGATATTAACATTCCATCAATGAAATAATGTCTCAAAAAATTATTAACATCCACTTAATTTCTGATTCTACCGGTGAAACTTTAAGTTCAGTGGCGCGCGCAGTTTTATCACAATTTGAAGGTGTTGAATCAAACGATTTCATTTGGCCTTTGGTGCGCACCAAGCCTCAGTTGGAAAGGGTTATGGAGTCGATTGCCAAAGATCCGGGAATTGTGATGTATACAATCTTGCATGATGATTTAACTGATTCTTTGAAGCGCCATTGTTACGAATTAAAAATTCCCTGTATTCCGGTTTTATCGCACATTATAGCCGAATTTTCTAATTATCTGGGAATGAATATTAGCCATACAATCGGTCGCCAGCATTTGCTCGACAGAGAATATTTTTCACGCGTTGAAGCAATAAGTTATACAATTAATCACGATGATGGACAAGCTGGTTGGGATTTATATGATGCCGATATTGTGATTGTCGGAGTTTCACGAACATCAAAATCGCCAACCTCAGTTTATCTTTCCTGTCGTGGATATAAGACGGGAAATATTCCATTTGTTTCAATCGAGACAATACCAGCAAGCATTTACGATTTAAAAAAACCTTTAATTGTTGGTCTGACAATTAATCCAGAAAAATTAGTGCAAATAAGACAAAGCCGTTTAAGTTCGATTGGGCAAGAGTCTGTAAGCGATTATGTTAATATTGAATCGATCAAAAACGAAGTTGCAGAATCAAGAAAGTTATTCGCTAAACTGAACTGCCCGGTAATTGATGTTACCAAAAGATCAGTTGAAGAAACGGCAGCCAAAATTATTCAATTGTTACAAGAGAAAAAACTTCGCGAGAAAACAAATCAGTAAATTATAAATTATGGTTAAACGTAATATTTTGATTGTTGACGATGAACCTACGCAGCGCAAGGTTCTAGGCAAATTTATAGAAGATTTGAATCACAACTATTTAGTCATGAGCAGTGGCATGGAAGTGGTAGATTTTTTTATGAATAAAAAAGTCATAAAAGGCCTATCTTGTCATGATATTGACGTGATGTTGCTTGATCTTTCAATGCCTGATTTAGATGGTTTAACTGTTTTAAAACAGATTGCTCCAATAAAAGGTGATTTACAGGTAATAGTTCTCACAGCCAATAAAGACGTAACTCTAGCTGTTACTGCAATTAATTATGGTGCGATTGATTATATAGTGAAAGGTGAGCGCGACATTTTCGCCCGTGTTACCGCTTCAATTAATAATGCGATTGAAAAGAAAAACCTGAAATATCAAGTTTCGCACTTGGCTCGCAAAGGCAAAGATCAAGTGGCTTTCTCAGATGTGATCGGGCAAAGCGAATCAATTTCCAATGCCATCAAACTGGCGAAAAAAGCAGTTAATTCAACAATTCCAATTTTACTTGAAGGACCAAGCGGTTCCGGAAAAGAGCTTTTGGCCCGTGCAATTCATGGTTCCAGCCCAAGATCAGGAAAACCATTCATAACCGTTGAATGTGATTTATTGAAAAGCAACAACGCCGAAGAAGAACTTTTTGGTTCGGAAAGAATGCTCGCCGACGGTATGATTAAAAATATCGGTAAAATTCGTGAAGCCATTAATGGCACAATTTTCTTTGAAAGAATCGATTCTTTGTGCGCCGATTTACAAGTAAAACTTTTGCGTTTTATGCAAGAAGGTGAATTTACTCCAGTTTTGGGAAAATTTCCAATTCGTGCCAATGTTCGCGTGATTTCTTCAACTTGTCGCGACATGGAAAAAATGGTTTTGTCGCGTAAATTTCGCGAAGATTTGCGTTACAGAATTTCTTCTTTCCCAATTACGGTTCCATCTCTTAAAGAGCGCGGCGAAGGCGATATCAGGCTTTTAACCGAAAATTTCTGTCGCGATTTCAGTATTAACGAAAACAAAAAAATCAAAGCCATTAACCAAGACACTTTCTACCTGCTCTTTAATTACGATTGGGAAGATAATGTGCGCCAGTTGAAAAACTCGGTGTTTCGCGCCGTAGTGCTTTGCGATGGCGATTTCCTTAAGCCAGAACATTTCCCGCAATTATTAAATAAAGAAAATAACAGCATTACCAAAGCCAAATCGGCTATCAAAAAAAATTCCGATATTAACAGCGAATTAATCGATATTTTTGATGATGAAGGCAAATGCAAAACTGTTGATTTAATCGAAGAAGAAATAATCCGCAGGTTAGTCGACATTTACAACGGCAACCTTTCCGAAGTTGCAAAACAACTTGATATCGGCAGATCAACAATCTATCGCAAATTAAAAATTCTAAATGAAGGTGAAGATGAGAAAAGTTAAAACTGCGGTTTTTCCAGTTGGTGGTTTAGGCACGCGCTTTTTGCCGGCGACTAAATCAATGCCGAAAGAAATGTTGCCAATTGCCAACAAGCCGATCATTCAATATGCTTTTGAAGAAGCGCGCGACGCGGGAATTGAAAAATTTATTTTCGTAACTGGGCGCAATAAAAATGCTATCAACAACCATTTTGATCACGCTTATGAACTTGAATCAAAGCTTGATGAAAAAAATAAATCACAAGAATTAACTCAAGTTATGGGTTGGCTTCCAGAAGCCGGACAAATGGCTTTCGTGCGCCAGCAAAAGCCTTTGGGTTTGGGTCACGCAATTTGGTGTGCCAGAAATTTCATTGCTCATGATGAAGCTTTTGTCGTGATTTTGGCTGATGAAATGATGATGCAAAGTTCGAATCGTCCAAGAAATTTTCTTGGTGAAATGATTGATCTTTATCACAAGAAAGAAGTGTCTTCAAGTGTTGTAGCCGTTGATGAAATTGATATGAGCGAAACTCATAAATATGGCATTATCAAAAATGAAAGTGATGAAAGAATCATCGATATGATTGAAAAACCTAAATCTGAAGTTGCGCCATCAAATTTAGCAATTACTGGGCGTTATATCTTACAACCTGAAATTTTCGAATATCTGGAAAAATTTGAAGTTGGCAGTGGTGGCGAAATTCAGCTTACAGATGCAATGAAAGCAATGTGCAAACGTCATCCTTATTATTATAAAAAAATTGATGAAGTTCGTTTTGATTGCGGCAATGTTTTAGGCTATCTTGAAGCTAATATTGCTTATGCGATGCATAATGAAGCGATCAACGCTGATGTGAAAAAAATTCTGCAAAAATATTCTAAATAATCATTTTATTAAAATCGTATAGATCCTGAAACAAGTTCAGGATGACGTAGTTGGTGTTAAGTTCGAGTGCAAATTCTCCCACATCGTCATCCTGAACTTGATTCAGGATCTATCCAATTTTCAATTCAATAACAACTTCAATTAAACAAAATATGAAAACAGCATTCGTCTTTCCAGGTCAAGGTTCTCAAGTGGTTGGAATGGGAAAAGATTTGTATGAAAATTTTGCTCACGCGCGTGAAGTATTTCAAAAAACTGATGAAATTTTAGGAGTGAATCTTTCTAAAATCATGTTTGAAGGACCGAGCGAAGAATTAACAAAAACTGAAAATACCCAACCAGCTCTAATGGCGGTTTCAATTGCACTTACAACAGTTTTAGAAAAAGAATTTGGTAAAAAACTAGAAGATCTTTGTTCATTTGTAGCAGGACATTCTCTAGGTGAATATTCGGCATTATGTGCGGCGAAGGCGATTTCACTAGAAGAAACAGCAAAACTTTTACAAGTTCGCGGATCGGAAATGGCAAAATGTGGTGAAAAATCACAAGGCGCAATGGCGGCAATTTTGGGTGTCGAAATTGAAGTGGCAAAAGAAATCGCAAGAGAAGCAGCGCAAGGTGAAATTTGCCAAGTTGCCAATGACAATTCAGTTGGACAAGTTGTAATTTCTGGTTCTAAAGCTGCAATTGAACGCGCTTTGGAAATTGCCAAAGCTAAACGCGCCAAACGCGCTATTGCCCTTCCGGTGAGTGGTGCTTTTCATTCTGATTTAATGTTGGAAGCGCAAAGCAAAATGAAAATTGCTTTGGCAAATGCCAATATTAAAGCGCCAATAATTCCAGTTGTGGCAAATGTTACCGCAAGTTTGGTGAGCGATCCAAATGAAATTCGTGAGCTACTGGCAAAACAAATTACTGGTTCGGTTAGATGGCGCGAAACCATGCTATTTATGGCGGCGCAAGGTGTTGAGGAAATTATTGAAATTGGTTCAGGAAAGGTTTTGACTGGAATGGTTGGCAGAACTTGTCCGGGTGTTAAATCTAGATCAATCCAGAATACTGAAGATTTGAAGGCTTTTGTAGAAATGCTTTAAACAGTTTCTTATACCAAGCTGCATTCAAAACATGAGAAGTAGCAAAGAAATTTTGGTAAAAATCTGCTCGAAGAATGATGATGCGCCACTTGTTACAGCTTACATTCTTTGTCGCAATTTTTCCTCCGAATTTCTTTGCTAAAAACTGTTGCATAATAGTGATAATCTAATGAATGTACAGCGGCTCTAAAAAAAAGAGAGAAATGGTGGAGATATGCGGGTTCGAACCGCAGACCCCCTGCTTGCAAAGCAGGTGCTCTACCAACTGAGCTATATCCCCAATGTTTTTTAAAATTCCAAAAACAAGGTCGCGGAAAATAGAATTGACAAACGAATTGTCAAAGTGTTTTTTGCAAATTAATTGAATTAATTTTTCTGGCTGGTTTAAAAAAATAAAAATCCAAATTCTTCAATTTTTTAAAATGTTAAAAAAAGCTTTTAGTTTAATCGAGTTATCAATAGCAATCGTGGTTATCTCAATTCTGATTGTGGGATTTTTAAACGTTTCAAGTGGCAAGAACAGCAATAATAAGGTGAAAATCACCAAAGATCGTATAGATATAGTTTATAAATCTCTTGGCGAATTTGTGCTGAAAAATAAAAGATTGCCTTGTCCAGCTTCAATTAAGGCAATTAAAACTAGGGATGCAAATTATGGAATTGAAGGAACTGCTGCTGGAATATGCACTTCCGGAACGGGCGTTTATCTTTCAACCGCAAGTGGCGCAACTAATATGGTTTATGGAATGATTCCGGTTAAATCTTTGGGGTTAAGCAATGATTATGGAGAAGATGGGTTTGGCAGTAAATTTGCTTATATTGTAGATAAAACTTACACAACAGGCGCGACATTTCCCACTTCCAGCGGCAGCATTTTGATTCAGAAATATATTAATGACGCTTATGTTTCTGATTCCAATAACGCCATTTTTGCCATCATAAGTTATGGGCCAAATAAGAGTAGCTCTTTTAATGCTAACTCAAGTTCACAAAATATACTTACTTCAGATGCCGATGAAATGTTTAATGATCCAATAACTTTAAATGATAATGATGGCGCCAAAACCGCTGATTTTAGCCAGACATTGGTTAATTCTAGTGAGCGTAGCACTACATTTGATGATATAGTTTTTTACAAAAGTCGTGATCAATTTTTAAAAGATAGTAAGGCTGCAAATATAGTTAATGGCAATATTACTTCGAGTGCTAATATTACTGCCCAGAATTGTACTGGCGGAGTTATATCTTCAGTTTCGGGATCGACTGTTCATACCTTTAAAACAAGCGCAACCCTTGATTGTTTAAATAAAGGCACAAGAACAGCGCAACTATTGGTAGTGGCTGGTGGTGGTAGTGGTGGTGCACATTCCAACACAGATGGTATTGGTGGTGGTGGTGGTGGTGGTGTTTTTTATGCGTCAGAAGTTTCTTTAGATGCTGCTCAATACTATGTCACAGTGGGTGCTGGAGCAACAGGATCCTCAGGTCTTGCTGGAAATAATGGTGGTAACAGTTCTTTTAAACAATACAACACTAGCACTGCTTTAGTAACAGTAGTTGGTGGCGGTGGCGGAGGTGGCAATGGATCTGAAGCCAGACCAGGTGGTTCTGGCGGAGGTGGGTGGCAATCAGGTGGTGCTGGAGGCGCTTCTAAAACTGGTAGTAAAGATGTTAGTGTTAGCGGCGATTTCTATGGAAATAATGGAGGTAGCTCTACCGGAAGCGCTGGAGGTGGTGGCGGAGGTGCATCTGCAGCTGGCGGAAGTGCATCTACTAGCAATGGTGGGGATGGAGGTAGTGGCTTTACATCTTATATTTCTGGCCCTTATTCTGGTTCTGGCCCACTTCCAGTTTATGGGTCTGGTGGTGGAGGTAATGGCACTGGCACAAAAGGTCTCGGCGGAACTAATGCTGGCGATGCAGGAACCGCCAATAAAAATGCCGTGAGTAATTTTGGTGGTGGTGGTGGCGCTGTAAAAGGTAATAATCCCGGTGGCTCTGGTGGTTCAGGAGTGGTCATAATTCGTTACTAAACTTGAGATTTACCATCTCAAGTTTTTTATGACATTGTCAAATTTGTTTCCATCAGTGCAAAGGCGTTTGATTTTTTATTTCTCTTCTACCGAAGAGCCATCTTGAGGTAAGTTGTAATAGCCCAAACTTTAGGAACCTCTAAAAATTAGAAATAAATTTATGAAATTTTTTTAGAAAAAAATGCAAAAAAAAGCTTACAGTCTAATCGAACTCTCAATCGTAATTTTAATCATCTCAATCCTGATTAGTGGCGCATTAACGGTTTTTAGTGGTTCGGCAAATAATAAAAAAATCACCACCACCAAAAACCGTATTGATGAAATTTACAAAGCTTTGGGAGGATTTTTGCTTGTAAATGGCAGATTACCTTGCCCAGCTTCGATTATTGCAATAAAATCTACTGACGCAACTTATGGAACTGAAGGAACTGCCGCTGGAAACTGCACGGCTGGTGGTGGAGTTTATGCTTCGGGATCGTCTAATTTGGTTTACGGATTAGTGCCGGTAAAAACTTTAGGATTACCAAATGAATATGCTGAAGATGGTTTTGAAGGTAAATTTGCTTACATTGTAGAAAAAAATTTCACCACTAGCTCAAGCTCAACAACTTTCAAAAACGCTATTGCAACTGCAACCATGACTTTAAATGAGCTTCCGGGAGGTGTTAGTCAGGTTATTACCAATGATGCAATTTTGGCTTTAGTTAGTTATGGAGCGAATAAGTCTGGGGCTTTCAATGCTAATGGTACAGTTCAAAACACTCGCTCAAGTGATAGCAGTGAAATGGAAAATGATCTTGGTGCCAGTAACGCTTTTGATAAAAATCTGGTTTTTAATGCGCCCGATAGTGATGTTTTTGATGACATAGTTTTTTACAAAACTAGAAATTCTTTAGTTTCAGATTTTGATGCATTTTCGCTGGTTAATTGTTTGGCTGGCACTTTAAATCTTTCATATCCTACGGCAGCAGCATATTCTTGGCCTGAATCTTCTTATAACCAAGTTGTTCTTTCTACAACTTCATGTCCTGCGCCTTACACAACTACTGTTAGATATCCCACCAGAAGATGTGGTGCTTTCGGAGTTTGGGAAAGTAGCGTTATAAATCCTTGTACTAGTACTACGTAAAAATGATGAAAAAAAATTTAAAAAAAACAGCATTTAGTTTAATCGAAATTTCAATCGTGGTTTTGATTATTGCGATTTTAATCACCGGATCTTTATCTAGTTCGATTACAGCAATCAATAACGCCAAACTAAAATCAACGCGTGATCGCATGGATGAAATTTACAAAGCCTTGGGAAATTATTTATTGGTTAATGGCAAATTACCATGTCCGGCGTCGCTTCTGGAATTAAAATCTAGCTCAGCAACTTATGGAACTTCTGTCGGAACAGCGGGAACTTGTTCTGGAGCCGGAGTTTATGTTTCTTCAGTCGCGACTAATTTGGTTTACGGAATGGTTCCGGTAAAAACTTTAGGATTGAGTAATGATTTAGCTGAAGATGGTTTTGAAGATAAAATTGCTTATATTGTAGATAAAAATTTCACCGGCGCAAGCTTTGGAACCGCTACTTCAACTGCAACAATGACAATTAAGGAAGTCTCTGGAAGCTTTACAAACACAATTACCACTGATGCGATTTTTGCTTTGGTTAGTTATGGCATTAATAGATCAGGTTCTTTCCCGATTAATTCAGCAACGCAAATTGCTAGATCAAGTTCTTCTACGGAAATGACAAATGATCTTGATAGCATCAGCAGTCCGACTTTCGACAAGATTTTATTCAGGGAGGCTGCTAATTTTGATGATGTAGTTTTTTATAAAACCAGAAATAATTTATTGCTTGATTTCGGAGCTTTATCTTTGGTGCCATGTCAGGCTGAAGTGTTAAGTTTAAATTACGGAAGCGCTGCAGATTATAACTTTGCCCAAGGTTCGTATGATCAATTGGTGGTTTCAACAACGCAATGTCCTGTTGGCTATAGATCGACTACTAATTATCCAACCAGAAGATGTGGTGCATTTGGGGCTTGGGATTCGGTGGCGGTAAATCCTTGTACGCCGTAAATTCGGTATATTCACACACGATAGTCATCCTGAACTTGTTTCAGGATCTATTTTTAATTTGGTATAAAGCAAAAATATCGCGCATAAAAAAATCTGATGAAATTTCTTTCATCAGATTTTTTATTTTAATTTTTAGAAAAAACCAAAGCTTACTCAGCTCTAGTAGGTCTTCTATTATCTCTAGAATCTCTATCGCGATTATTATTTCTGTTACCGTGGTTTCTATTTCCCGACCTTTTGTCATTTCTCATTCTTCTAGGAGGCTTTCTTGAAAGAACTTTTCTTTCAATTGAAGTAACCAAAAGTGCAAAAATAATTACTGCGGCGTTAATCGCGAATATTTTTACAGCTAATTCTTTTTCGCCATCCTGAATCAGGTCATAAACCAGATAAAGAACTGCTAAATTGTAAACTAAACCAAATATTTGTCCTAAGCGAAAGCTGAACACATTCGACATTAGATATTTGCTTTGCCATTGATGGCGGTAGTCTTGTTCTTTTTTTACAAGGTCAGGTGATACTGAAGAATTTTCTTGGTCTCGGTCTGAATAATAATTTGAAGATCTTTGTCTATTTTCTCTCATTTTGTTTTAGTTTAAAAGCTGCCAATTCGTTATCTGACACGACTTCATACCTATCTTGACCAAGCGCATAATGCTCCTGCGCAAAAGGGAATTTTTTAATTCTACCAAGCGCGAAAGTTGGAACTGATGCGAAGCCGGCAATAAATCTGCGCACATATTTCAGCGCAAGCCGTGTTGATCTGACGAATGACAAGGGATTTAAGAATTTGAATTATAAGGTTTGGGTTTTTTTAGAAATGGTTGGTGAAGGTTGGCGTTCTATGGGGAGGAGTTTTAGAAAGCAAAAAGTTTTTTTACCTATGAGAGGTGTTTTTATAAAAATGTTTCAAACGTGAATTCGGGATAAGGTCTGATAGATCCTGAAACAAGTTCAGGATGACAGATTGGGCAGATCTTTCCCCCATCGTCATCCTGAACTTGTTTCAGGATCTATAGCAAAGCTCTTAAAACTCGAAGAGTTCTGCTTTGGTATAGATTATTTTGAGAACGGCCACTGATATTTTTACGGATGTAAATTTACCGATTCCGTTTGATCATCGCGGAATTTCTTTAATTTTTCTGCCAAAACTTCATCTGACAAAGCTAAAATTGCAATTGCTAAAAGAGCGGCATTTTTGGCACCAGCTTCGCCAATTGCCAAACATCCAACTGGAATTCCTGCTGGCATTTGAACTATCGAAAGTAATGAATCCATTCCTTTAAGCGCGCGGCTTTCAACTGGAACGCCAAGAACAGGAAGCTCGGTCATTGCGGCGGTCATGCCTGGTAAATGAGCGGCGCCACCAGCGCCGGCGATAATTACTTTAATGCCATTTTCTTTTGCTGATTCACAAAATTCATAAAGTCTTTTTGGAGTGCGATGTGCAGAAACAATTTTTGTTTCGTAGGCAACAGAAAAATCATCAAGAACTTTGCAGGCATGCTCCATGGTCACAAAATCTGATTTGCTGCCCATTATAATTGATATTTCAGGTTTCATTATTTTGTAAAAATAAAATTAATATTTGAATAGGGGCTCTAAGTACAATCACAATTACCAATTATTGCACAAGATGGAGGACCATAATAATCTTTTTCTGGTAGACAGTCGATATTTGCCCATGAAGCATTACCGCCCCAATTATTAGCGCAACCGCATCGACCAAGTACCTGATATTCATTATCTACACATTTTAAGAAAAAATTGCTTTCGGTGCCCCCATCATGGTTTTGATGCTGACACCAACTTTGAGTGCCATTGTGGATTGAAGCAAATGGAGTAAAAGTATATTTTATACCATCTGCTCCATAAATTCCGTAAGTATCGTCACGTTTTTTACCTTTTGTAGCAAAGCAGTAGGTTTTACCAGTTGCTTTGCTGTCTGATGAAGTGCAACCCCTGCAAGCTGAGCAAGCATTAGAAACTGATCCCCAAGATCCGCTTGCGTTACAAGTTATTGTTGGAGATATATCTGTTCTATCATATGCGTTTCTTCCGCAATTATTGTCATAACTTCCGGTTGTTCCTCGATCTATAGCTTTTCCATATCCAGATGCGCAGGCCAGAGTTATGGTGGTGCCGCCCGCGGCATAAGTGTTGCCAGAGTAGGTGTGTCCCGCAGGAATATTGTCGCCTGTTGTATTGCAGTATTTCATACATTTCTTGCCGCTATTTGCGATTGCGTCAAAATAGAGTTGATCGATGTAATTAAATCCATTTGAAGAAGCATAGGAACATGTATAATTTGTGATCGCTGATTTGTTATTAGAGTCAACATAATCTGATTCCATATATCCAGTTTTACAAATTTTTGTAGTAGGTGATTCACCAAGCGGAACATAGTGACTGGTTGTATCATAATTTGCGTTACTATCAACATCATCAGTAGAAGTTACGGTATCATTGTCATCGACAATCATACCATTATTGGCAACGCATTGAGGTACTACATCATCCCATTTATGAGTAGTTCCGTTACATTTTCTCGCCAAAGCATAATAACCAACACCACTAGAAGCGCCAATTCGATTTCTTTGGTAATGAGTAGCATTTTGACTGGTAAGAATAGGATTAGTTATATAGGCCGTAACCCCGAAATTTGTATCAGGCCAGTTAACGGTAATAGTTACTGCGTTATTGCTTCCATCATTTGCAGAAGTTGAGTGTTGAGTTCTACCAGCCCCGATTCTTGAGTCTCCAGTTCCGACGCCAGTATAAGAATCTACGGAATAGCCAACACATTTATTGACGCAGCTTGAAGAAGTAGTGCTCCAAACATTTGCAGTTCCATTGGTAATGATGACCGAACGACAAACTCTTTGTGGGAGAGCTTCAACTGCTCGAGTATCATTAGCAAGGTTGGTGGGAATTGTTGTCAATGTGCTATTTGTTCCACTATCGGTGCGGTAAGGTCCGCTGTCGCTAATTGTAAATGGAGTGCCGTCTTTATTATTAAGTGCTGGATATGGATATGGATAATAGTCGCTTTGACAACCGCCATTTCCAGAATCTGTCGTGACCACGCCATCAACCTGACCATTCAAAGGAACTCCGGTTACTTTGTTCCAATAAGCCTTACCACTTCCTGGAGAAGTTGTTATTGTCGCATCGCATTGAGTAGTGCAAGGATTTATAACTGGACCCCAATTTCCCATGTGATCACAATTACGCGTTGGGCTAATGCCGCTATCTGGATCGGCAGAAGTTTGGTCAACCCTAAAGAAACCTAAAGATTGATTGCCACCACCACATGATCCAGTTGCAACTGATTCTGTTTGAATACGAAGCGGGCTTCTTGAAGCATTGGTAGTAGGGAAGGTTGCGCCACCAGAATTATACCATGCTTGCCAATCGCTCGTAGTTGTAGGGTTTGTCGGTAAAGTAGGGGCGGAACATTGAATTCTGACGCAAGCATTTGTTACAGTTCCCCATTGGCCAATTTGATTGCAAGATCTGGTTGGAGTAGTTCCGCCGGTATAATCTTGAATTGGTCCAAAGAATGGTCCGCCGGGATCTGTTGTTGCAACTTTACTGCCGATGGTAGTTGAAGTTGCTCCGGTTTTTTTGAAGCCTGTAATGCAAGAAACAAAAGGGTTTGGAGAAGTTGGTGTTTCTAGGAAATCATTGGTTTTAGTGTAAGATGTCCAAGTAGCAAAACCATGTTCTGATCCTTTTGTACCAGAAAGGGCGTCCGGAGATCGATAGTTTACTTCATTAACTTCAAGCGCTCCATAACCACCTTGATAAAGACCATTTTTATCTGGTCCGGTTGTTGAAACTGCATCGCAGGTATAGCGTACGCAAGGATTAGTAACGGTTGCATTCCATTGCGCTGCTCCACTAACATTCAGACAACTTCTTTTTGGCGGAGTAACTACGCCGGCGCCATTTGTAGCAGGGCGCCAGAATCCGGTACAAATTCCTTCAATATCATACATGCCAAAAACTCCAAGTGGGAATTCAGCATGGCCAGTTCCGTCAGTACGTAATTGATGTGAAATATGAACGACATTACTTGTAACTGAAGATGAAGCGCCGTAAGTAGAATAACCTAATGAAGATTGAGTAAAATCAGGATCGCTTGGGTTTAAAATATTTGCTGTGGTGTTATAATCAATTGCGCTGCAAATTTGCGGAAGCGGCATGGTAACGCAAAGACCAGCTTCATGGGTAGTCTCAGTTCTAGCTATTTGATCATCTGCAAGTGTAGCTCCATCTACATAAGCTATACATCTACAATCAGGAGCCTTACCGCCTTCTCGACAAGAAGCTGGGTTGTCTACTAAGCATTTACCTCGAGTTCCGTCAGTCATTTTGTAAGCTACAATCTTTCTTAATTTTGTTGTAAAGCCAGAGCTGACGCAAATTTCATTGAACCAGCCATAATAATTGCCGGTTGCAGCAGCAGAAAGGTTGGTATTGGTCACGGTTGAAGTGTCAGAAGTAGTGTTGCCTTTTTTCTTATTGCATAGCGGTAGCAGAACTTCGTTACAATTTTTTCTAACTGCAAGATATGAATCTATTGGTCGTCCGGCATTTTTCTCGGTTTGTATCTTTAATTCATTGGCGATGCATTCGTTAGTAAGTTGTGAACATTCTTCGCGTTGAACGCAAAGATTATATGATTCAGTCGTGGAGCTACAGGTTGGAATATTAACATTACTATTAGTCAATTTTATTTCTGCGCTACAGGCATCATCAACTGTGCAACTATTATCAGTTCCATTAGCACCAAATCCACCTAAGTAACGGATCATAATAGAGGAATTGCTGTAAGTACTTGCTGGGTCGAGATAAACCATCATTTTTTTAGGACCTGTTGCCGGCAATGGTGATGTAGTAGTATTGTTAATTTCCGGTAAAATTCTATCAACACATCCAATTCTCATTGGGTTAAGGTATGCGCCGTTAATGTCTTTAATTTTACGGTAAAGGCAGAAAATTGGTTTTGATCCTGCATCATCATATTCTTTGCGCACAAAAGTTTCTAAAGAATAGGTAACATTATTTACAGTGGTGCTTATTGTAGCGCTACCATTAGAATCGCCACCGCTATCTTCATAGCCTGTATATCCTATTCCTAAACTAAGTTTTTTTGTAGTGGTGCCAAATTGAAGGATAATTTCTGGATAGTGGAAATCAGTCGGTCCATATTCTTCATTAGCTACACTAGAAATTGAGCCACCACGAACTATAGAAGAATTTAGAATATAAAGTGGCGGAGTAAAAAGTTTGGGAGAATTTGTAATATTCGCTAAATTGAAAAGAGGTGGCGTGGCAATTCTCAATGCAGTTTTGATACATTCCTGCTCTGGAAATAATCGGCTGTCTTTATCTAAATATCCCCTTACTGTGCTACCTAATGGTCGATTATTTTGAATATAAGGAATATGGTTTGATCCACCGAGTTTGATAGCACGCCATCTGGTGGCTTCGGATTTATCGTCAAAAGAACTTTTGCCGCCATCGCACGATCCATCAGATTTGCGCAAGCCAGAAATACAAGTTCCATCAATTAATTTTTCAGAATCATCAAGGAAATTTAAGGGGTTGGAGGAATTCGGATATGCTGTTTGACCTTTAACATCAAGGAAAGTACAAATTCGGTTACCGGGATATTTGACTGCTCTGATTCTGAGATAATCATCAATAACAGCAGTACAATTTTTGGTGTTACTATTAGAATTTAGAAACATATCATCATCCATCATACATTCAGTTGGATCAGCATCGGTTACGGTAAGTTCACGACAAACATCATAGCCACAAACCTGATTTGAACAGTTATTGAATGCGCAGCTAATACCACATTCACGGGAACCACAGGTTTCAGATGTTCCGTCATCGGGACGCATTGCATTTTTAAAGCGCAAACAAACAACTAATTTATGGGTTCCAGAATTATTAGTAAAGGTAGTTGAAACATAACCTTTGTGGTAGGCAGTGTAATCAGAAACATTGGAATATAAGCTTCCACCATTGCCGCAAAGATAAATATAACCATTGCCGCGGGAGCCATCGCGAATACCACCACACAGACCAGGAGATCTGGTATGGTCTGGTAATAAATAAGAATGATAATATCCCAGATCAATTTCTCCTAAAAGTCCCAAATCAATTGTTGGGCGTATACCCCAACCAAAGCTTTCCATTTGTGATGGGGTATAACATAAATTAGCATTCATGGTTCTCAATATTCCATTTCCATCAATTGATTTATCCATCGGCTTAGGTCTATAAAACCATGAATCCATGGTATCAGAAGTTGAGCCAATTGTTCCGTCATCATATGCAGTTGAGGTTATGCATTCAGGTTGGGAGTTATTGGAAGATTGATTGCAATCAATTGTAAGATAACAATAGCTATTGGTGCAAGTTGCTCCTGCTCCGCTTGAATCGCAAGAATCATTGAGCCCTGTAGGTTCTTTAGCATCAGTTGGGGTGCAGCGATATTGTCTTTTTACAACTGGTTTGCAAGTAACAGTTGTACAAATACCTGTTTCTACAGAATACTTGGCATTAACATATTTTTCATAATCAGCGGTGTAAGATTCACCTTGATTAGTGATATTTAAAGTATCATCAGATCCACAAGAGGATGAGGAAGGAGGGCAGTTGTGAATTTTGCATGTGGTGTTTAAAACCATATAAGGCAATTGTGCCTGAGTAAATTTATAGCATTTTAAGGTTGATCCATCTGTAGCCGTATCGCCATTACAATATTTTTTTGGTGTGTAAGATGAGTTTGCTGCTACTGCATCTGCTACTGCATCTGATTCTGTTCTAAATTTCCAATCATTTAGCTCATCAGGAGTCAACAAATTACAAGGAAGTAAATCGCAATTTACAGTTGGAGATGGTGAACTGGTTTGATGGCAGCGCCGACCAATAGAATTGGAAGTAGTTGCAGTTACACCGGATTCTGGAGCATCACTAAATCTGATGCAATCGCGGTTATGTACGGCATAGTCAACACCTCTAACGTTATGCGGTTCGCGGCTCGGATCAGGATCGGTAAAAGATCTATCGCTACATTCTCTAACGCAATTTTTTCCAGGATTAGCAGTAGAATCAATATCGCTACACAAAGGCAAGTCGGACAAGTCAGCGCAATTATAGCGGTGAATTTGACCGGAAGTTAAAACATAGGCTGAACTAACTGCGTAAGTAGCGCTTGGAACTGTTTGGCAAAGCGGCATTCCGAAAAATTTGCAACCACCATCTTCAATATTAGCATAACCTGGTTTTGGAGTTCCTGCAACATCAGCGCAATCAGGAAGAGCAACAGAATGAGTTTGGGGAGAATAGAAAAAAAGTGAAATCCCGAAAATTAAAACGCCAAAACCCGACAAGCGTTTTGCAGCTTTTATGAGTTTAGCGATTTTTTTAGGATTTATATAATTCATCAAAAAGCTTACAGAAGTAGTCTCCGCGCTGTTCAAAATTTTTCCATTGATCGAACGACGCACAAGCGGGTGAAAGTAAAATGTTCTTTTCAGATAAGCCAACATTTTTTGCATCAAAAAATGCTTTTTTAAAAGCGCTTTCCAAATCGCCACATTTTTCAAAAGCGACGGAATTTTCTTTTAAGGTTTTAGCAAATTCTTCGCTGGCATCACCAATCAAATAAGCTTTGTGAATTTTATGAAAAAATGGTGTTAAAATTGAAATGCCGCCTTCTTTGGATTTGCCGCCTAAAATCCAGAAAATTTTATTGTAAGCTTTCAGTGCATTTTCAGTTGATTCAGCGTTAGTTGCTTTGCTGTCATTAATAAATTTGATCCCTTCAATTTCACCAAGCAATTGCAAGCGATGACGCAAGCCACGGAATTTTTTGATGGCAGAAATTATTTTTTCTTCATCACATTTCTGTGAATGTCTAAGGAAATGACAATAAGTTATGGCGAAAGCGAAAGCCATATTTTGATCATTATGTTCGCCGCGCAGGAAATCAGATTTTAATTCTAAAACTGAGTTAGCGCCGTTGATTTTATTATATAAATTTCCACCAAAAAGTGCGATACCATTTTCCTGAATTTCTTTGGTAGAAATCGGAACTAAAGTAGCGTGAAAATTTTTATCTTTTTTTAATTCATCATAAACTTTTTTGGAATTTTCATTATCCACGTCAATTAAAGCGAAATCATCAGCGGTTTGGTTTTGAAAAATTCTTTTTTTGGCTGCAATGTAATTTTCAATCGATCCATGGCGATCAATATGATCTGGCGTGATATTTAAAAGTGCCGCGACCTTGAAATGTGAATGCCCAAAAAGATCAAGCTGGTAAGAAGAAGTTTCAAAAATATAAGAAAATTTTTTTTGATTTTGCGGTAAATCAAAACAAGGAATACCAATATTGCCGCCAATTTCTGAAGCGATTTCTAGTTCTTTAAAAATAAAACCGCTTAATGCTGTGGTTGTCGATTTGCCGTTGGTTCCGGTGATGGCGATGAAATTATTATTTTCACAATTTTTGCGATAAAAAATTTCCAAGTCGCAAGCTAAAGTAGCGCCGGTTTTTTGGCAGATTTCTAAAATTTTATGTGGTTGTGGATAATAAAGTGGAATTCCGGGAGAAAAGACAATTACAGTGTCTTTGTCATATTTAATTTCATCAGCTTTAGCAAATTTGATGTGAGGGTTTTTGGTGCTGGCGTCAATAAGTGATTTTTCATTGTCATCGGTGGCGATAACTTCTTCGCCATTTTGAGCGAGAAAATTTACTGCAGAAATTCCAGAAATTCCCAGACCATAAACAACGTATTTTGTCATATATTTTAAATTAAATTTGATTAGCTAACGGTGTCTAACCGCGCAATTTTTTAATCGCGTTCGCATAATCGCCAGAACCAAAAATATAAGATCCTGAAACTAAAACATCAGCTCCGGCTGAAGTTACGATTTTAGAGGTTTCTTCGTTAATTCCACCATCAACTTCTAGTTCAATTTTTTTGCCGATTTTATCAATTTTCTTCCGCAAATTTTCAATTTTTCTTAATTGCGAAGATAAAAATTTCTGCCCGCCAAATCCGGGATTAACGGTCATCACCAAAATTAAATCGAGTTTTTCTAAAACATAATCCAAAACATCTTCATGAGTTGAAGGAACAATCGAAACTCCAACTTTTTTGCCAAAAGATTTAATCAAATCAAGCGAACGATCCAAATGAATTGAGGCTTCCGCATGAATTGTAATGATGTCAGAACCAGCGTCAGCAAAGGCTTTAATGTGATTGTCGGGATTATTAATCATTAAATGAACATCAAAAGGTAGCGCAGTTTTTTTGCGCAAATTTTTTACAACTTCATTTCCAATTGTGATATTGGGAACAAAACTTCCATCCATTACATCAAGATGAATATAGTCAGCACCGGCTTTTTCAATATTTTGGATTTCTTCTCCAAGACGAGAGAAATCAGCGGAGAGAATGGAAGGAGAAATTTTCATAGATTTAGAATTTAGAATTATTTGTTCTTACAGCTTAGAGCCGTCAAATCATAAATCGGATGTTCTAATCCTGAAATTGAAGGGCTTGAGGCAAACATCCAGCCGTAAAAAATTCTTTTTGGATTTTCGCCGGCTTTATTTTCAAAAACTTCTAACAAAATTTTGCTTTCCGGTTTCTGATCGAGAGATGATTGCCAGCATTTATGAGCAATGATTGAAATTTGGCCGAAATTAATTTTTTCTTCAATGCGCATTTCCATGAGTGAAGATTTGGCGGTAGTTTTATTCATTCCTTGAATTACGGCGGTGTTGTAGAAGCGCGAAGGATCGGCTTTATCTACAATATTTAATTCCGGCTCTTCAAGTTTTGCTGCTTCTTGCGCTGTTGCAATCGAAGAGAAAAAACTACAAATTAGAAATAAAGAAAAAATTTTATTTTTCATTTGCCTCAACTTTTTTATTATTGGTTTTATCGCCACTGCTGAAAATAAATTTTCCTAAAAGATCTTCAAAATTTACTGAAGATTGCGTGAATTGAATTTCTTCGCCTTCTTTTAAAACTTCTTCATCGCCGCCGGGCGTAATTGAAAGATATTTTGAACCCAGCAAACCTTCAGATGAAACCTTGGCGGAACTATCGGTCGGAAGTTTTACGTTTGGATCAATCGTAATTTTTAAAGTGGCGCGAAAATCTTTTTCATCAAGAAACTGATTTTCAACTGTGCCGATTTTTACACCGGAAATTTTGACATCGCTGCCGCTGGCAAGACCATCGATATTTTCAAATTTTGCAATCAAATGATAGCCGCCAAGACCACTTACTTTAGCACTTTTAAGAGAGCTGAACAAGAAAAAAGCTGCGCATCCTAAAACAAAAGTTCCAACTATTACTTCGAAATAATTATTTGCTTTGTGCATAAAAATGATTGCTTAATTGTTGGGATTCCACGCTTCATATTCAGCGTTGGTTTTTTTTACTATAGAATTTTTCGGTGAATGAGCGCCTTTGGTTCCAGTTAAATTTGGTAAGTGAATTTTTTGCCAAGAAAAGCGGTGTGTATTAATATTTACCGGCACGATATTGGTGCTGTAATGAATCCAGCCATGCCATTCTGATGGAATTTTCGAAGGCTCGGCAATGCCTTTGTAAGCTACAAATCTTTTGCCGCGCTTATTTTGAAAATACTCATTTCCAAATTCATCGCTGCCTATTTTTTGGCAACAAAATTTAATATAAAGATTGTTAAGAAGATTCATTTTTTCTGATTTTTTGTTTTTGATAATCCGCTCGCAACTTAAGAAAGCGGGTTTCAAAAATCAAAGTGAAATTTAATATTTTCCGCTTAAGGATTTTTTTAAGTTTGTCTTTTGAAAAGAATGATGAAAAAATCGTCCAACCTTCTTTTTAAAAATTAATTCTTCCAAAGTGCAAAAATTTTATACTGCCTCGAAAGCTTGTCTGACGCTTATTGCTGTAGTTTTTTTTATTTTTAGTTTTGACGCTGCGGCAAAAGAAGCGCGTCCAGTTTCGCAAAAATTATGGCAGGGAATTACAGTGGAAGATCTGGAAAATATCAAACAGATCACCGTATTAATTAATCAAAAAAATTACGCAGAAGCCTTACAATATGCGCAAAAACTGAAAAAAGCCGAAGCTCAATTGGTGGTTCAAGAGCAAAGTCAAATCATTAAAATCAGGCCTGATTTCTCAGAAGCGGCCACTGATATTATTTTATGGAATAAATATAGTGGCAAAATTGATCCGAAAAATATTTCCTTTAGTGATATTTCGCGTTTTGCGGTCGATAATGTTTTTTATCCAAATATCAGCGAATTGCGCCACAATGTTGAGAAAGTAGCAATTGCCAGCAATATTCCTTACCAATCAAGCGAACAATATTTTAACTCAAATCCAGCAGGAACGACCGAATCAAAAATTTATTTGCTGCAATCAAAAATTAACTTTTTGACTCGTTCTAAACTCACAGAAAGCGAAAAAGAAAAAGCGCGCCGTGAAATTCATACTTTGATTTCATTAATTTGGGTAAAAGAAAATTTTACTACTGAAGATGAGAAAATTTTTCTTGGCAAATATCAAGGACAGTTAAGTCAAATTGATCATGTAAACAGAATAGATCGTTTGCTTTGGGACGGCAAGAATGGTGATGCCACGCGCATCATGAACTTTGTTGACGAAGATTACCAAAAACTTTTTTCTTCTGTGATCGAATTACAAAATTCTCCGAAATATATTGATAAAATTGTGCTAGAAGTGCCGCGTAAATTAAGGTCAAATGAAGGTTTAACTTATCGTCGAGTTTTATGGTATAAATCAAAAGATAAAGTCGACGATCTTTTGGATTTAATGAAAGATTTAACTTCGAAATCACAATTCCCAGAAAGATGGTGGAGCTTGCGCCGCCTTTATGGACGCGAGATGATCAAGCAAAAAAAATTCAAAATCGCTTATAATTTAATTGCCAACCATAATTTACCAACCACTTCTTCTGATTATTGGGAAGCTGAATGGACGGCAGGTTGGATTGCTCTGCGTTTTATGGATGAGCCAAAAGTTGGTTATGCGCATTTTGAAAATCTTTATAAAAATGTAACTCAACCCGTAACAATTTCACGAGCCACTTATTGGCTGGGAATGGCTGCGGATGCGATGGGTAATAAACAAAAAGCAATTGAATGGTATAAAATGTCGGCAAAATATCCGATATTTTTCTACGGTCAGCTCGGCATTCACAAACATCGCTTGCTTGATGATTTGGGTGCGCAAGATGATATTATTTTGCCAAAAGATCCGGAAATTACTGCGCGTGATCTAAAGAAAATTTCTGAAAATAAAGCGGCGCAAGTAGCTTATTTACTTGCTGTAACTGGAGACAAAGCTGCGGCCGGAAAAATCTTTGAATGGGTTGTAAGCAACGCCACCAGCGATGGACAAATTGCGGTGGTGATGAAATTGATTAATGAAATTGGTGATCGCCAACTTGATGCAAAAATCTCAAGAGTTGCCGCCAAGAAAAATGTCTTTTTTATCAAAGATAAATTCCAGATTGTTAAAGAAGTTGTAAATGATGAATATGCGCCTTTGGTTCATGCAATTGTTAAGCAAGAAAGTGGTTTTGCGCCGACGGCTGTAAGTCAAGTTGGCGCTCTTGGTTTTATGCAATTAATGCCGGGAACTGCGAAATTAGTGGCTAAAGATATTGGCATTCCTTACGACAAAGTAAAACTTTCCAGCGACATTAAATATAACGTGCGCCTTGGTTCGCATTATATCAAGCAATTGATTGATCGTTTTGATGGCTCTGAAATGTTGGCAATTGCTTCATATAATGCCGGGCCAAATGCAACGCAGCGTTGGATTAATGAATTTTATGATCCGCGCAAAGAAAAAGATCTCGATAAAGTGGTTGATTGGATTGAACTCATTACTTACTCTGAAACCAGAAATTATGTACAGCGCATCATGGAAAATTTGATCGTTTACAAATATCTGATGTCACGCGCAAATTATGATGCGGTTCAGTAGTTAAAATCTAATTTGTTTCGACTCTATATAGATCCTGAAACGAGTTCAGGATGACGACTTTGGCGAGATTTTTTTGATATTTCGTCATCCTGAACTCGTTTCAGGATCTAACGAAGCAACATGTTAATAAAAAAAGACAACAAATATTTATGCCTCTTGACGAACTACATGAAGAATGTGGAATTTTTGCAATTCACGGATCTCCCGACGCTGCCGTAAATACTGCACTTGGTTTGCATGCTTTACAACATCGCGGACAAGAAGCCGCAGGCATTGTTACTATGACGGGAGATCTTTATTCGGTGCATTTCGCCGATGGTTTAGTTGCGGATAACTTTACTTCACAAAAAGTTGTAAAAAAACTCGAAGGCACTTCAGCAATTGGTCACGTTCGCTATTCAACTGCCGGTAAAAAAACCGCCCGTAATTACCAACCAATTTACGCGCAGCTTTCCTGTGGCTTTATGGCTTTAGCTCATAATGGCAACCTTACAAACGCCGACACATTGCGTAAAAGATTAATTAATCGCGGTGCGATTTTTCAATCAACTATGGACACCGAAGTTATCATTCACCTAATTGCACTTAGCTTAAAGCCAACTCTTACTGAAAAAATAATTGATGCCACCTCGCAAATTGAAGGAGCATTTTCTTTGGTGATTATTCATGAAGGAAAAATCATCGCACTGCGCGATCCTTACGGCGTGCGTCCTTTGGTTCTTGGAAAATTGGGCGACGCTTATGTTGTGGCTTCTGAAACCTGCGCTTTCGATATTATCGGCGCTAAATTTGAGCGCGATATTGGACATGGCGAAATGATTCTTATTGATGAAAATGGCGTAAAATCCTTAAAACCATTTCCAGAAAAACCATCAAAATTTTGTATTTTTGAATATGTTTATTTCGCACGTCCCGACAGTTCAATCGAAGGGAAAAATGTTTATGAAATGCGTAAAAATATTGGCATTGAATTAGCGCGTGAAATTAAAATTGATGCCGATGTTATCGTTCCAATCCCTGATTCTGGTGTTCCGGCGGCAATTGGTTATGCGATGGAATCAAAAATTCCTTTCGAACTTGGAATTATCAGAAACCATTATGTTGGTAGAACTTTTATTGAACCTACAGATAAAATCCGCCATTTTGGTGTTAAGTTAAAACACAATGCCAATTTGTCAGTGATTAAAGACAAAAGAGTGATATTAATTGATGATAGTATTGTGCGCGGAACTACTTCGAAAAAAATCGTGCAAATGATTCGTGATGCAGGAGCAAAAGAAGTTCACATGTTAATCGCCAGCCCGCCAACAATTTCACCATGTTTTTATGGCGTTGATACGCCGGATAAAAAAGATTTGATCGCTTCAAGCTCTTCAATTGAGCAGATCAAAAATATAATTGGTGCAGATCATTTGGGTTATATTTCAATTGATGGGCTTTATCGCGCGATTGCTCAGACCAAGCGTGATAATGCTAATCCGCAATATTGCGATGCTTGTTTTAGCGATGATTATCCAATTCGTTTAACTGATAAAGAAGGAGCAGAGGCTCCGCTTTTGGATTATATGAAAAAATAAAATCTTTATGACTGAAAAACCTATAAAACCTTTCGAGAAAAAAATCTCAAAAATGTCCTTTGAAGATGCGATGATGCGCCTTGAGGAAATCGTAGAAATTCTTTCTTCCCAAAAAATAAATCTCGATTCAATGATCGAACTTCATGAAGAAGGAACTGCTCTCAAAGAGCATTGTACTAAAAGATTGGAAGAAGCGAAGATGAAAATTGAAACAATCAAAAATTAATTGCGCTCAATGAAGCAAATATCAATTGACCAATTAGTAAAATCGTTAAATTAATTTTTTTAAACCGCTAAATTCCTGCTATTGAAATTCGCAATGAAACAAATCCCAAATTTCCTGACCTCATTTCGTCTTCTGGTAATTCCTATTCTCATCCTTTCCTTTTATATTCCGGGCATGGTTGCAAATGTGGTAGTTGCGGTGCTTTTTGCGATTGCGGCAATTACTGATTATTTTGATGGTTATTTTGCGCGCTCATTAAAAGCCCAATCTAATTTTGGAAGATGCCTTGATCCAATCGCCGACAAGCTTCTGGTAATTGTTGCAATTGTGATGTTGATTAATTTTAGCAATCGCGATTTGTGGATTTTAATTCCGGGTTTGATCATTATTTGCCGCGAAGTTTTGGTTTCAGGATTGCGCGAATTTTTAGCTGAACTTCATGTCAGCGTTCCGGTGAGTAAATTAGCAAAATATAAAACTGCTGTTCAAATGACGGCAATTACCGGTTTATTACTTGGTGAAAAAGGCTCGGCTTATACGCTATACTATTGGTTGAGCGGCTGGAGCGAAATGGACATCAAATTTTTATTGGTGAGTTTTGTAGTTTTTGCCTCAAAGATTCTTTTTACTTTGGCAGCAATTTTGACGGTTGTTACCGGTTATGCTTATTTTCGGGTTGGGTTTAAGAATATGTAAATTCTTATGAGTTTAGTTATGTAATTTTCTTCTCTTAAAAAATATATAAACTGCCACAATCCCAACGCAAATCGCAGCGCATCCCAGCACAATTTCGTGCAGATTATCTTTAATCACTTCCTGATTTCCGCCGATAAAATATCCCAATCCAACCAAGACAATTGCCCAAATTGTTGAGCCTAAAGTTGTGTAGAAATAAAAGGCTTTAATATCCATTCTGGCAATTCCGGCTGGAAGAGAAATGAAGTGGCGGAATCCGGGTAAAAGACGACCAATAAAAACGGAGATTGGTCCGTGATTTTTAAAGAATTTTTCTATTTTGATAATGGTTTTTGGTTTTACCAAAAAATATTTTCCAATGCGAAGTAGAATAGGGCGGCCAATCGCAGCGGCTAAATAATAACTAAAAATCGCACCCAAAACATTTCCCAAAACTCCTACCAAAACTAAAAGGTAAATATTTATGCTTCCTTGTTGCGCGGCAATTCCGGCGGGAATCATGATTAATTCGCTCGGAATCGGGATTAATGTGCTTTCGAGAAACATGCCGATGAAGATTCCGATATAACCGATTTGGCTGATAAAGTTTAGAAGAAAATGAATGGTGGAATCGAAAAGTGCGTGCATTGATCTGATTTATATTTAATCAAATTCGACTTTCGTTGAATTTGGGTTTGTTTTGAATTGCTACGCGGCGAGTGAATCGCCGCATCAAGAACTTGTCCTAACTCTTCAATTGCTCCGCAACCAATTTCGACAAGTCATCCTTACTTTGTCTCGCAACTCTTTTAGCCTCAATAATTGAGCGGATTTTTTGGTAAGTGCTGTTCAAATCATCATTCACCAAAATAAAATCATATTCATCATAATGACTGATTTCATCGCGCGCTTTTTTCATGCGGCTTTGCACAATTTCTTCCGGATCTTGCGCTCGCGAACGCAATCTTCTTTCTAACTCTTGAATTGAAGGCGGTAGGATGAAAATTGAAACTACAGAATCTTTGTCAAATCTCTCTTTAATTTGTCGCGCGCCTTGCCAATCAATATCAAACAAAACGCAATGGCCGTTTTTTAATTCGCTATCAACCATTTTTCTTGGCGTGCCGTAATTATAATCGAACACTTCGGCATGCTCTAGAAATTCATCATTTTTTTTCATCGTCACAAATTCATCGGTATTAGTGAAAAAATAATGTTGGCCGTGAACTTCTTGAGGTCTTTGTTTTCTAGTAGTTGCAGAAACTGAAAGTCGGATTAGCGGATCATTTTGAATTGTCATGCGACAAAGAGTGGATTTTCCGGCACCCGATGGAGATGAAATGATGATGAGGAAGGGATGGTGATTTATGAACATTTAGTGATTTAAGATTTAATGATTTAGGATTTAAGATTTAGGATGTTTGAGATAAATCCTAAATTCCCTTAAATCCTAAATTCTTTCTATTCGCTTTCGCCTTCTCTAACAATGCTGATGTCTGGTGCATCCGGAGCTTTCATACCAACCACGTGATAACCAGCGTCAACGTGTAAAGTTTCGCCGGTAACTCCATTCCCTAAATCAGAAAGAAGGAAAACGCCAGCGCCGCCAACATCTTGCAAAGATACGTTGCGACGAAGTGGAGAGTTATATTCATTCCATTTGAAGATTAGTCTGAAATCGCCAATTCCGCTTGCAGCCAAAGTTTTAACTGGGCCGGCAGAAATTGCGTTAACGCGGATATTATCTTTACCCATATCCATTGAAAGGTAACGAACTGAAGCTTCAAGAGCAGCTTTAGCAACACCCATTACGTTGTAATGAGGCATAACTTTTTCGGCACCGTAATAGCTCAAAGTGATAATACTTCCGCCACCAGCTTTTTTCATTAAAGGTTCAGCTTCTTTAGAAATTGCAACTAATGAAAATGCGGAGATATTCATTGTGTTAGTAAAATTTGCCGGAGAAGTGTTTAAATATTTTCCACGTAATTCTTCTTTATCAGAATAAGCGATGGCATGAACCAGAAAATCTAATTTTCCCCATCTTTTTTCAAGTTCAACAAAAACTGCTTTAACTGATTCAGGATCAGTAACGTCGCAAGGCAGAACAATATCTGATCCAACAGATGCAGCTAAAGGCTCAACGCGTTTTTGTAAAGCTTCACCTTGATAAGTGAAAGCAAGTTCAGCTCCATATTTTTTTGCTTCTTCCGCAATGCCCCAAGCGATTGAACGGTTATTGGCAACGCCCATGATTAAACCTTTTTTCCCTGCTAGAATTGTCATGTTTTTTGAAGTTTGTTGTTAATTAGTTATTTTCGTAGAGCCAAGGGGTAACTTGTCTATTACGAGTTTCGAAATTGGTAATTTGTGTTCCTTTTTGCAAGGTTAATCCGATATCGTCAAGTCCTTCGATCAAGCAATGCTTTCTAAAAGGATCAACTTCAAATTTATAGATTTTATTTGCAGCGCGAACTTCCTGTTTGACTAAGTCAACAGTAACGCTGTTATTTTCATCTTTTGCCAGTTCAAGTAAATCATCAACTTGATTGTGAGGCAAAATAATGGGTAAAATGCTGTTTTTAAAACAGTTGTTAAAAAAAATGTCAGCAAAAGATGGCGCAATAATTGCGTGAATTCCAAAATCATTTAAAGCCCAAGGAGCATGTTCACGACTTGATCCGCAACCAAAATTATCGCGGGCGATCAAAATTTTTGCATTACGATAAGGCGTTTGATTCAAGATAAAATCAGGAATTTCTTTTTCATTTAAATCGTAACGCATTTCATGAAAAAGATTTTTACCAAGACCGGTTCTTTTAATAGTTTTCAAAAACTGTTTTGGAATGATCATATCAGTATCGATATTAATCAAAGCCATAGGCGCTGCAACTGATGTAATTGAGGTAAATTTTTCCATTTGTTTGGATTGTTTATTCGATATGAGAAGAAGTGAAAATAAATCAGCAAAGCTCTAAAATACAAGTCTATTTTGTAGGACCATTCAATAAGAAGCATTCACATCAATTAAAATCTGCTTTTTCAGCTCTTCAATTGAGGAAAATTTTTTCTCATCGCGTATAAAATCTATAAATTCGACAAATATTTTTTTGCCATAAAGATTTTCGCTAAAATTTAAAATATGAGTTTCAAATAGTGGTATAGAATCTCCGCTGATTGTTGGTTTGATTCCAAAATTAGTAATTGAGGGAAATTTTTTCCCTAAATGTGCAATAAAAGTTTCGGTTTTATAAACCCCGAATTTCAATTTCATCATATGCGGTTTAACCACTAAATTAGCGGTTGGAAATCCAAGTTGTGAAGCTAGTTTTCTGCCATTAGTTACAATTCCTGCAATCGTAAAATTTCGGCCTAAAAATTTATTAGCTTCGGTAATTTTCCCATCAGCAATTAGTTTGCGGATCAAACTTGAAGAACAAGTTTGATCATCAATTTTAACTGCTGAAATTTCACTTAAATCAAAACCAATTTTTTCTGATTTTTCTTCTAAAAGCTGAAAATTCCCTTGGCGATTTTTACCAAAAATAAAATCGTAACCAATTGTTAAATGCTTTACATTCAAGGTTTGAACAAGAATTTTTTCAATAAAATCATCAGCAGAAATAGCGGAAAATTTTTGGTTAAAAGGCAAAATAATTACAAAATCAATTTGCTGCTCTTTAAAAATTCTTAATTTTTGCGCCAGACTACCAATCCTGAAATCACGAGGTTTATCAGCTTTTAAAAAAGTGATCGGATGCGGTTCAAAAGTTAAAACTGCGGAAGATAATTTTTTTTCTTTGGCGATTTTTTTTACTTCACTTAGAATTTGCAAATGCCCTAAATGCACGCCATCAAAATTGCCGATTGTAAGCGCAAGGTCGGGAAGTAAGGTTTTTATTTGATTTAGGTTTCGGATTATTTGCATTTAATTCAATTGTAGCTCGATTTACGATACATATAAAACATATTTAAACGAATGAAATTTTTTTTGCGAATTTTTTTCTTGGTTTTTTTTCTTTCTCAAAAAACCTTCGCCGATGATCAATTTCGACACGGCATTTCAACATTTGGCGATTTAAAATATCCGAAAAATTTTACTCACTTTAATTACGTAAACGAAAACGCGCCCAAAGGCGGCAATGTTAAATTTGGTGCTGAAGGTGGATTTAATAACTTAAATCAATTCATTTTAAAAGGCATTGCGCCATCAGGATTGGCTTATCTTTACGACAGTTTAATGGAAGGCAGCGATGATGAAATTTCAGCGCGTTATGGTTTAGTTGCAGAAAGTGTAAAATTGGCAAAAGATAAAATGTCGATTCAATTTCGTTTAAGAAAAAATGCTCGTTTTCACGATGATGTTGCAATCACTGCTGATGATGTTGTTTTTACTTTTAATAAATTAATTTCTGACGGTCATCCAACCTACAAAATGGCTTTTCGCGATGTAAAAGAAGTTAAAAAAATTAATGATTATGAAGTGAAATTTTACTTCAAAAATAACCATAATCGTGAGCTTCCGGTTTTGGTTTCAAGTTTGCCGGTTTTGCCGAAACATTATTACGAAAAAGTTGATTTTTCTAAAACAACTCTAACTCCGCCTTTAGGTTCTGGGCCTTACAAAGTGAAAGAAGTTCAAGCAAATCGTTCAATTGTTTTTGAGCGGGTAAAAAATTATTGGGCTAAAGATTTAGCCGTAAATCGTGGTCGTTATAATTTTGATAAAATCACCTTTGATTTTTATCGCGATGTTAATGTTTTAGTCGAAGCTTTTAAGTCGCAAAAATATGATTTACGTCAGGAAAATGTGGCGCGCAATTGGGCTAATTCCTACAATATCGAAGCCATAAAAAATGGTGAAATAATCAAAAAAGAAATCACTCATCAATTGCCAGCGCCAATGCAAACTTTTGTGATGAATTTGCGTCGTGAAAAATTCCAAAATCTGGCTCTGCGTCAGGCTTTTACTTATGCTTTTGATTTTGAATGGCTGCGCGATCATATTTTTTACGGTGCTTACAAACGCACCGAAAGTTATTTCGCCAATTCTGATTTTGCTTTCAAAGATTTTCATTTACCAAAATCAAGCGGTGACGGATTTAACCGCGAAAATTTACTGCAAGCTAAAAAAATTCTTGATGAAGCGGGATATAAAATTATTGATGGAATTTTGCGTGATCCCAAAACTAACGAAAAAATTTCAATCGAATTTTTAATCAACAGCGAATCTTTCGAAATGATCGTCGCTCCTTTTGTAAAAAATTTACGCAAACTTGGAATTGATGCAAAAATGCGTTTTGTTGAGGAAAATCAATATCAAACGCGGGTTAATAATTTTGATTTTGATGTAATTGTGGCAGTTTTTGGCCAATCTTTAATTCCGGGCGATGAGCTTTTTTCTTATTTTCATTCTTCACAAAAAAACATAAAAGGCAGTCGAAATCTAGCAGGTTTGGATGATAAAATAATTGATGAATTGGTTGAGAAAATTACGCGCGCTAAAAACAAAGAAGAGTTAAAAAATCTTTGTCAGAAACTTGACCAAAGAATGCTTGAAAATTACTACACAACGCCACAATGGCACAACAATACTTACCGCATTTTATATCGCGATATTTTCGACATGCCGGAAGTTTCGGCCAAATATTCTTTGGCGGTTGATTCGTGGTGGGTTAAGTGATTTTAGATCGAGCTAAAAGCAACAAACAACAAACTATAAATTTATGTTCATCCAAACCGAAGAAACCCCAAATCCGGCAACATTAAAATTTATTCCAGACGGTTTAATCGTTTTAGAATCTGGAACTGCTGAATTTAAAAATCAAAAACAAGCGGCAACAAAATCTCCATTGGCTTTGCAGCTTTTAGAAATCACAGGAATTGAAGGCATTTTTTTTGGTCGGGATTTTATAACTGTGACTAAATCTTCGGATTTACAATGGCCGCAATTAAAAGCAGAAATTCTGTCAACAATCATGGATTTTTACGTTTCAGGAAAGCCAATAATGTTTGAGCAAAAAGCTGCTGAAACTGGCGCAGTTGAAGAAGATGATGAAATCGTAAAACAAATTAAAGAATTAATCGAAGTTAAAGTGCGCCCAGCTGTAGCAATGGATGGCGGCGATATCATTTTTCATTCTTTTGAAGATGGAATTGTAAAATTGCAGTTAAAAGGTTCTTGCTCTGGTTGCCCGAGTTCAACAATTACTTTGAAAAACGGCATTGAAAATATGCTTAAGCATTACATTCCGGAAGTTGTTTCGGTAGAGCAGGTTGAGGACGATTAATTTTTAAAAATTCTTCGAACCAAGATTAAGAGTTCGTAATATGCATCCGTAGCTCAACTGGATAGGTTTTTTATGTTGAGCGAAGCTCATAAAACGCGATAGCGTTTTAAATAAAAAACGGGCAAAGGCTATGCCGCTTGCCCAGTCTCTTGATCGTCTTCGAACGAAGTGAGAAAAGCGATTAAGAGTTTATACTATGCATCCGTAGCTCAACTGGATAGAGTGTTGCTTTCCGAAGGCAAAGGTTGTGGGTTCAAATCCCGCCGGGTGCACCAAAGTTTTAAGTGAGATTGAGAGTTTTTTAAACCCGAGTGGACCCCGTCGTAAAGACGGGGTGACACCGAGTTAGGATTTACGACGGGTGACACCAAGTAGAGATTGTCACCCCGTCTTTACGACGGGGTCCACTCGGGTTTTAGTTACAGATAAAAAATTTAAAATAAATAATGACCCAAAAAATCATAACTGCAGCGTTAGTAATCATCGGTGACGAAATTCTTTCGGGACGCACTAAAGATGAAAATCTTAATTTTCTGGCTGTTGGTCTTGCAGAAATCGGTGTAAATCTAAAAGAAGTGCGTGTTGTAATTGATGGTGAAGAAGAAATTGTTGAAGCCGTAAACGCGCTTCGTAAAAAATATGATTATGTCTTTACCAGCGGTGGCGTTGGTCCAACTCACGATGATATTACATCAGCGGCAATTGCTAAAGCTTTTGATGATGAATATCTTGTAAATGAAGAAGCAAAAGCCATTTTAGAAAATTATTACGGTCACGGAAATTTAAATGAAGCGCGTTTAAAAATGGCATTCATGCCAAGCAAAGCGACTCTTATTGAAAATGAAATTAATGCCGCTTCTGGTTTTAAAATTGAAAATGTTTTTGTTTTAGCTGGAATTCCAAAAATTTTCCGCATCATGTTTGAAGGCGCTAAAAAAGACCTTCAAGGTGGTGCTAAAACAAAAATGCAGGAAATAAAAATTACTTTAACTGAAAGTGTAATTGCGAAAGATTTTGCTAATTTACAGCAAAAATATCCGAAAATTATCATGGGAAGTTATCCGGGTGAAGGCACAACTTCATTGGTTTTTCGCGGTACTGATTACGAAACCTTGGAAAAATCGGCAAATGAAATGATTTCGATTTTAAAAAACCTGCAAAGCGACTGCGTACTTGCGGTTGTAAAATCTTAAAAAAGCTATTTTTAAAAAATGGAACAAAAGCTTGAAGAAATCAAAAACGAAAGTCGCGAAGAAGCTGACGAATATTTTGATTTCATCAAAAAATCAGTTGATGACGGTAACTATTTTAAGGATGCCGTAAACTGGTATTTCTTTCGCTACGTTACCCCAATTTGCGATCGTACCTTGCTAATTTTTGGCGCGATTATTGCATTCGTAGTTTTGTTTTTTTTGATTCAAATGGTGCGCAGCGCCTTTCCTTTGGTTGAAGAAGTGCCGATTTTTATTCAAGCTGGAGATCGCTCACTTACATTCCCTAATCTTATCAATTTAAAACCGAAAAAAGGGCAAGCCGGATATGATCCGCAAATTGCAACTGTGGATGAAGCAGTGGCTAAATACTTGATAGCAGACTATGTGAAAGAGCGCGAATCTTTTGATTTTAGAAGAGGTGAAATTGAAGATGTGAATAATAAACTAAATCACATTAGAAATATTTCGACGGATAATGAATATAAGGTTTTCAGGTCGATAATGAGTAGGGATAATCCTGACAGTCCGATTAATTTTTATGGTCAAAATGTAGTTAAAAATATCCAGATCGATTCAATAAAATTAGTTAAAATAGAACCGAAAGATTTTGCTCAAAAAGCACGTCAATATTTATCCAACAAAATTCCAACTGAAGCCGAAGTGCGATTTAGTGCAAACATTAAATCTATTGATTTGGAAACTGGAGTAGTAACCGAGAAAAAAGATCGCTATATTGTTAAAATAAACTTTGCTTTTGATGGCATCAAAAAAGGCGAAAAAGGTATCATTAATTTCTTGGTCAATGGCTATAAACTCTATAAGGTAAAATGAAAAAATTTCTATTTTGTTTTTTGGCAATTTGTTGCTTTTCTTCAATGGCTCAAGCTGTTCAATTGCCGCGCTATCTTGGAACTGAAAAAAAATTCCGCAGCTATATTTACAATCCAAATGATGTTTACCGCTATATCGGGCATTATACTTACCAAGGTTTTATTGAATTTGAGGAAGGTGAAACTGTAAGCACAATTTCAATGGGTGATCCATCTTTATGGTTGATTGAGAATTTGGGAAATCGCCTTTTCTTAAAACCGGTTGGCGAAGATAATTCTGAAACCAACATGACGGTTATTAGCAGCAAGCGCGTTTATCATTTTGAATTAATGGCTAAAGAAGCGAAAGGTATTACTGACAAAGATTTAATCTTCGTTGCCAAATTTGTTTATCCTGATGAAAAAGATAAAAACATCGTAGAATTTCCAAAATCTTCGCCATCTGATGAGCCTGATATGCGTGATTTATCACTTTATAATTTCGATTATCAATATACCGGAGAGCCAACAATTGCACCAGTCAAAGTTTTTGATAATGGTGAATTTACTTACTTCCAATTTACTAAGAAAAATGCGGAAATCCCGGCAATTTTCTCAGTTGACGCTGGTGGTTTTGAGTCGCTAGTTAACTTCAGATCTGCGGGCAGTTATATCATTGTTGAGCGCGTTTCGCCGCAATATACTTTGAGAAGTGGCAGTGACATTGTCTGCGTTTATAACACCGATCTTTACACTAACGGTCGCGCCAGACAATCAACTTTAAAAAATAAAGATGGCACGCCGCCACAACCAACCAGTTTTGGCGCTCCATCTGCGGGCGGATCTTATCCTGGTGGGCCTTCAACACCGGTGATGTTGGATAATACCTCACAAGGTGTGCCAGCAGGCATGCCGCAAATGCCTAGAATGCCGGGTCAAGCTTATTAAAAATCTAAATAGAAAAAATGAACACGATTCCAAATTACAACCACAAAACTGCTGAAAAAAAATGGCAGCAAAGCTGGGAAGAAAAAGCGATTTTTAAATTTGACGAAAATTCTGCTAAAGAAAAATATTACGTGCTGGAAATGTTTCCTTATCCATCAGGAAAAATTCACATGGGACATTTGCGTAACTATACAATTGGGGATGCCATCGCCCGTTTTAAAAAGTTGCAAGGTTTTAATGTTTTACATCCAATGGGTTTTGATGCTTTTGGTTTACCGGCAGAAAACGCTGCTTTAGAACATAAGGTTCATCCAGAAAAATGGACGCTAGAAAATATCAAAACCATGAGCGCCGATTTAAAATCAATCGGTTTGTCGTTAGATTGGAGTCGCCAAGTTGTAACTTGTTTGCCTGATTATTACAAACATGAGCAAAAAATTTTCATCGATTTTTTAAAAGCTGGTTTGGCTTATCAAAAAGAATCCTTCGTAAATTGGGATCCGATTGACCAAACAGTTTTGGCCAATGAACAAGTAATTGACGGTCGCGGTTGGCGAAGTGGTGCGTTGGTGGAAAAGAAAAAATTAAATCAATGGTTTTTAAAAGTTTCTGATTTTTCGGAAGAACTTTTATCTGAATTAAAAAACCTCAAAGGTTGGGACGAACGTGTTCTGACTATGCAAGAAAGATGGATTGGCAAAAGCGAAGGCCAAATTATTGATTTTAAACTTGCTGATTCTACTGCAAAAATTCCGGTGTACACAACGCGCGGCGACACTTTATTTGGCGCTTCATTCATCGGAATTTCACCGCATCATCCAATTGCGCAAGAATTGGCGCAAAAAAACTTGGAAATAAAAACCTTCATTGAAACTTGTAATCGCAATGCTGTTGACGAACAAACCATCGAAAAACAGGAAAAAACTGGCATTAAAACTGGTTTGCAAGTTGTTCATCCGCTAGATCGAAATTGGAAACTTGATGTTTATATCGCCAATTTCGTTTTAATGGAATATGGCACCGGAGCAATATTTGCCTGCCCAGCGCACGATGTTCGTGATTTTGAATTTGCTAAAAAATATAATTTGCCAATCAAGCAAGTTGTTGGGCCGGTTGCGGTTCATAAAATTGAAAATTCAATTCCAAATATTTTGGTTGAACCGCTTGATGATAATGAGCGTTTGAAAGAGTTGAATCTGCCTTATCTTGAAGATGGCATCATCATTAATTCTGATTTTTTAAATGGCTTAACTTGTGCGCAAGCTAAAGAAAAAGTTTTTGAAATTTTAGCGGCAAAAAATGAAGCAACAAAAAAAATAAATTATCGTTTGCGCGATTGGGGCGTTTCGCGCCAGCGTTATTGGGGTTGTCCGATTCCGGTTCTTTATTTGGAAGATGGAACAATTGTTCCAGTTCCAGAAGAAGAGCTTCCGGTTGAATTGCCCAAAGATGTTGAATTTAATGGCTTGGGAAATCCTCTCGCACAACATCCAACTTGGAAATATAAAACTTATAAAGGCCAAAAAGCGATTCGTGAAACTGATACTTTCGACACTTTTTTTGAAAGCTCTTGGTATTATTTGCGCTATATTTCTCAGCCTCAAGGCAAGGCTTTTGATAAAGATGCGGCGAATAAATTTATGGCGGTTGATCAATATATTGGCGGCGTTGAACATGCGGTGTTGCATTTGCTTTACGCTCGTTTTTTCACCAAAGCGCTAAAAAAATGCGGCTATTTAGATATTTCTGAACCTTTCGCGAATTTACTTACGCAAGGGATGGTTTGCCACCAAACCTTTAAAGATAAAGCTACGGGAAAATGGATTTTTCCAAACGATGCTGCATCCTGTCCTGCTGACGAAGTGATTTTCGGCCGCAGCGAAAAAATGAGTAAATCTAAAAAAAATGTAGTTGATCCATCGCACATTGTTGAAAGCTATGGCGCCGATACTGCGCGCCTTTTTATGCTTTCTGATACTCCAGCTTCGCGTGATTTAGACTGGTCGGAAGGCGGAATTGACGGCGCTTGGAAATATATAAATCGTTTGTGGAAATTGGTTGTGTCAAATATTGACAACAAAGGTGAGGGCGAAGTTTCGCCAAGTCATCCAATAACTAAACTTACGCATAAAACTATCGCAATTGTCAAAGAAGAATTTGAAAAAATGGGCTTTAACCGTTCAATTGCTAAGATTCGCGAATTTTCAAATGCTTTGGAAAAATTTGAGCCGAAATCGGCAACTGACAAGAAAGTAATGAATTTCGCTTTAAATAATTTGGTGATTTTAATTTCTCCAATCATGCCGCATTTAGCGGAAGAGCTTTGGGAAAAATTGGGAAATAAAACTTTGGTAAGCGCTGAAAAATTCCCTGATTTTGATCCAGCTTTGATTTTGGAAGATGAAGTTGGAGTTGCAATTCAAGTGGCAGGAAAACTACGCGCCGTAATTCAAATGCCAAAGGGAACGCCAAAAGAAGAAATGGAAAAACTGGCTTTTGAAAATGAAAATGTAAAAAAATTTATTGAAGGTAAAAAAATCAAAAAAATTATTTCAGTGCCAGATAAATTGGTGAATATTGTGGTTGTGGGATAATTAGATAGATCCTTAAAACAAGTTCAGGATGACAGATCTGGTAGATTTCCCCTCTATCGTCATCCTGAACTTGTTTCAGGATCTATTTCATTTCGATGGCACATTTAAATTTTATAAGGTGGAAAATCCAAACCTTTTGTTGAGGCTGTAAAAATTTCAAAACCATCTTTCGTAACGCCAATCGTATGTTCAAATTGAGCTGATAAAGATTTATCTCGCGTCGTTACCGTCCAGCCATCATGCTTGCTCAAAATTGTTTCATGTTTTCCGGCGTTAATCATTGGCTCAATTGTGAAAAACATTCCTTCTTCCAAAATAATTCCAGTTCCTTTTTTGCCATAATGTAAAACGCTTGGCTCACAGTGAAAAATTCTGCCAATTCCATGTCCGCAATAATCGCGAACAACTGAGAATCCGCTTTTTTCGGCATAAGTTTGAATGGCATTGCCAATGTCACCCAAATGCGCGCCGGGTCTGACTTGGTCAATTCCAAGCATCATACAATCATAAGTAACTTGGGTTAATCTTTTGGCTTTAATTGACGGATTGCTAACAAAGTACATACGACTCGTATCGCCATACCAACCATCTAAAATCACGGTAACATCGATGTTAACAATATCGCCATCTTTCAATGGTTTTTCATTGGGAATGCCGTGACAAATAACATGATTTATCGAAGTGCAAATTGATTTTGGAAAGCCTTTATAATTAAGAGGGGCAGGGATCGCGCCGTTTTCGATAATTTTATTGTGGCATAAAGTGTTGAGTTCATCTGTTGTTACATCTT
This sequence comes from uncultured Alphaproteobacteria bacterium, assembly GCA_903937405.1. Lineage (GTDB taxonomy): Bacteria > Pseudomonadota > Alphaproteobacteria > Rickettsiales > UBA1997 > UBA2645. The sequence continues at coordinate 75,270 of CAIZZE010000008.1, forward strand.
CTTTTACGTAAGGCGTAATAAAGTCGAGAATTTGCGCGGCTAAAAGTCCGGCAGCGCGCATTTTGGCAAAATTTTCTTTGCTGTGAATTGTAATTGTCATGAATTTTTGTTGATTTGCAGAATTAGGGCCATTAAGTTTCGCAACCTGTTTTAACCTTCCTTTCAAAACTAAATTCCAATTTCACAATGGCAAGAATTACCGTTGAAGACTGCGTTACAGTTGTTCCAAACCGCTTTGAACTTTGTTTGGTTGCCAGCAACCGCGCTAAAAGCATTTTATCAGGAGCCGGAACCTCTCTTGATCGTAAAGAAAAACCTGCGGTTATCGCGCTTCGTGAAATCGCTGAAGGTTTGATTGATGTTGATAATGTCAAGCAAAATATTGTTCGCTCAATTAAAAATCGCGGTGTTGTTGAAATTGTTTCTTCTAATGATGAAATCAGTGAGTCAGTTGATGAAGAAGGTGAAACTCACATCGCGTTGAAATATGACGCTTTCGTTGATGAAAATATTCAAGTAGACGATTAATAATTCTATTCAACTGTCATCCTCGATTAATCGGGGATGACGGTTATTTGTGACATCTGATTTTTAGTTTTTTAAATGATTTCATCTTCTGAATTAATTGCTAAAGTTCGTACTTACCATCCAAACCTAAACGAATCTTTAATTCAGAAAGCCTACATCCTCTCTAAATCCTCTCATGGCAATCAAAAACGCCATTCTGGTGATCCATATTTTTCCCATCCACTCGCAGTTGCAGAAATTCTCGCTGATTTAAAACTTGACCAAGAATCTGTAATTACCGGACTTCTTCATGATGTTGTTGAAGATACCGAAGTTACTCTTGATGAAATTGAAACTGAGTTTGGTGAAGAAATTGCTAAATTAGTTGATGGCGTAACCAAGTTAGGAAAAATCGAATCAATTCCATCCAACGAAAGAGTTGCGGAAAATTTTCGTAAACTAGCATTGGCAATGTCCGAAGATATTCGCGTTTTATTAGTTAAGCTGGCTGATCGTGTTCACAACATGCGCACTCTTTTTTATGTTCCTTCGCGCGAGAAAAAAGTAAGAAAAGCGCAAGAAAGTCTCGATATTTACGCGCCACTTGCTGGCCGACTTGGACTCAATAAAATCAAGGATGAACTACAGGAACTAGCTTTCGAAATTATCGATTCCGAAAATCACAAATATATTGTCGATCGTTTAAATGAACTGCGTGAGAAAAATAAAAACCTGATTGATAAAATTATTGAAGATTTGGAAAGTCTTTTAAAATCTGAAAATATCGATTGCACCCTTTCAGGACGAGAGAAAAAGCCCTATTCAATCTGGATGAAAATGCGTAAGCAAAATGTCGGTTTTCATAATTTGCACGACATTATGGCTTTTCGTATTGTCACTAAAGATGTTGGCGAATGTTATCGAATTTTAGGCGTGATAAATTCAACCTTTAACATGATTCCTGGCACGTTTAGGGATTATATCAGCACTCCCAAAGAAAATGGTTACCAATCATTGCATATGGCGATTTTAGGGCCGTTTAACAAGAAAATCGAAATTCAGATTCGCGATCATAGAATGCATGAAATTTCTGAATTAGGTGTTGCGGCGCACTGGCGTTACAAAGAGAAAGGAAAAACTTCAGATAAAACTAAATATGAAAATGAGCAATATCGCTGGATTCGCGATTTGATAAATCTTTTTGAAAATTCTGAAAGTGCCACCGAAGTTTTGAAAAATCACAAACTTCAAATGCATAAAAATGAAGTTTTTTCTTTCACGCCAAATGGCGATATTTTTAATCTTCCCGCCGGCTCAACCGTAATTGATTTTGCTTATGCCGTTCACTCACAAGTTGGAAATAACTGCATTTCTGCCAAAGTAAATGGCATGATAGTGCCGCTGCGCCAGAAGTTGGAAAATGGCGATCAGGTTGAAATTATTACTTCTAAAAAAACTAAACCATCACCAAATTGGCTACAATTTGCCGTTACTTCGAAAGCGCGTTCTTCGATTAAAAATTTTATCCGCAGTGAGAAATTTGAAGAATATAGTTCGCTCGGTCGCGCGATTTTAAACAAATTTTTTGCTTCTAAAAATCTTGAACTAAATGACAAAATTTTAGGAAAAATACTGCCGATTTTTCATAAAAAAACCGTTGCCGATTTATGCGTGAAAATCGCCGAAGGAATTATTTCAAGACAAGATGTTTTGAAGGCAACTTATCCCGAATTTCAAGAAGAAATTAAACAAAGCAAAATCACCAAACAATTTTCTGAAAAAAGAAAAAATTCTAATTATTCATTGCCAATTGAAGGCTTGGTTGCAGGAATGGCAATGCATTACGGCGGTTGCTGCAACCCGATTCCGGGTGATCCGATTGTTGGCGTAATTAATACTGGAACTGGAGTAACAATTCACAGTCAAACTTGCCGTAATTTAAAAAATATTGTTCTAACACCGCAACGCGTTTTAGATGTTTGCTGGAAAAGTGACGAAAAATTGGGCGATGAATTATATGCTTGCCGCGTGCGCGTGGTTGTTGAAAATAAACTTGGAAGCCTCGCAGATATCAGTAGTCTTTTGGCTAAGAAAAAAATTAATATTACCAATATTAAAACGACCAATCGTTCAGCTGATTTTTTTGAATTAATGATCGATATTGAAATAAAAAGTGTTGACCAATTAGAACAAATTTTATCTGTTCTGCGCACTTCAAAAAAAATCGCTGATGTTGAGCGAGTTACCGGATAATTATTAAAAAAACATATGACTAAATTAAGTTTAAACTCTCACCTCAAAGAAACCGGAGAAAATTATTTCGAACATTTTCTTTTTGCCTTCACAACCGCTTTATGGCTTTTTCTGGCCGGAACAATATTGCTTTGTCATTCGCTTTTCCCCTTCATCTTTACGGTTACAACCAGCAAGCATGTAAAAAAAATCAATGAAGTAATGCAAAAAAGAGTGGCGATGTTGATGGAGCGCCGCAATAAAAAAGCTGCAGCAGCAAACGAGCAAAATCAATAAGATTTTATGAAAGTAATCGCAATCGTCGGATTCGGTTTTTGTGGACGTTTAGCCTTCGCGCATTTAGCAAAAAATTCTAAAAATTCCAAAATCATAATTTTTGAAAAAAAGGGTCAAAATAGTTTGGGCCCAGCATTTTCAAGCTTTTCGCCGCATTATATTTTAAATGTTCCGGTGGAAAGGATGAGTGCTTTTTCTAATCAGCCCCAAAGTTTTTGCGAATTTTTACAAAAAAAATATCCAGAAATTTTTAAAGAAATTGGTGAAAATGGTTTTTCTCCGCGCCGAATTTACGGCGAATATTTAGAAGGAATTACCAAAGAAGCTTTTGTGGAGGTGCAGAAAAATAATATTGAAGTTGAGTTTGTGGAAGATGAGGTAATTGAGATTTTGCCTTGCAAACAGATCCTGAATCAAGTTCAGGATGATGTGATTTTACATCGTCATCCTGAACTTGTTTCAGGATCTAGCGTGATCACAACCAAAAGTAACAACTCTTTTCAAGCCAACGAAATTCTAATCGCCACTAGTTTTAAGCAAAGCAATTTACCTTTCGATCTAAATTCTCCAAATTTGGTTAAGCAAATTTGGGATTTTCCAAAAACTTTTCACGAAAAAAATTTTACCAATGAAACTATTTGTTTAATAGGTTCAGGCCTTACTGCTGTTGATGTTATAGTCGGTTTGTCCAAAAAAAATTTCACAGGAAAAGTTTTTATAATTTCACGTCGCGGCAATCTTCCTAAAAAACATTTCGCAAAAATTCATCCAGTTCCAAATTTAATTTCAGTTTCTGACGCTAAAAATGGTGTAGTTTTTTTAACTAGAAAAATTCGTAATTTCTTACGCCAAAATCCGCAATATGATTTGCGCTACATTATTGATTCTATTCGTCACAACACCACAGAACTTTGGCAAAATCTTGATACCAAAAACAAGAAATTATTTTTGCGTTTACTTCCTTATTGGAATATTTTTCGCCACCGCGCGCCAGCTGTTTCAATTGAGATGATTGAAGAAATGGTCGAAAGCAAGCAGCTTGAATTAAAGAAAAAAGGCGTGAAAAAAATTTCCGAAAAAAACGGTAAGATTTTTGTGCAAATTCATGATGAAGAAATCGAGTGTGATTATCTTGTAAATTGTCTCGGATTTGAATTTAAACCCGAAAAATATCCGCTTTTAAAACAAATGATTGAAAGCGGTTTATTAAAAAAAGATTTATTGATGGTTGAATCACTTGACTCAAAAATTCATCTTTTAGGCGGATTAAATATCGGTCGCGATTTTGAATGCACCGCAGTTCCAGATTTGCGGATTTGCGTTGAGAAGGTTGTTGAGAAAATTATTTAATCATGAAAAATCTAAAAACTATCTTCGAAAAAAATCCATCTTTCGCAGTACTTCTTGCTATCAGTTTTTGCCATTTCATTAACGACACTATCCAATCTCTTCTTCCGGCGATTTATCCAATTCTCAAAGAAAATTACAGTCTAACTTTCGCTCAAATCGGCCTCATAACTCTAGCTTTTCAATTCACCGCTTCTTTGCTGCAACCAATGGTTGGATATTTTACCGATAAAAAATCACGCCCTTATTCTCTAGTAATCGGAATGGGTTTTACACTTTTTACTTAATCCAAACTTTCGGCCTTTCAGTTAAAAGTGCTCAAATTCATCTATTTATTTTCCTTGGTTCGGTTGCAGCTGGAACCTTAATTGGCGGAATTGTGGGCGATCGTTTCGGACGCAAAACCGTCATCTGGATTTCAATTGTAGGTTCTATGCCTTTTACGTTACTTTTACCTTACGCTAATTTATTTTGGACTGAAATTTTAAGTGTTTTAATTGGTTTAATAATTTCTTCCGCCTTTTCGGGAATTTTGGTTTATGCCCAAGAATTAATTCCGGAAAGAGTTGGAACTGTGTCTGGATTATTTTTCGGATTCGCTTTCGGCGTTGCCGCAGTTGGAGCAGCGCTTTTAGGTAAATTGGCTGATTTAACCAGCATCACTTTTGTTTATCATGTTTGCTCGTTTTTACCGGTGATAGGTTTATTGACTTGGTTTTTGCCGAATATTGAGAAGAGAAAAAAAGATTTGGCTTAGGCGAGCGAAGCTGCATTTTTTAGTTCGAGGTGGTGAATTCGAGTTTAATCATCTCAAAGCGACGGTCCATTGCCTTTCGAATTTTCAGGTTTTTTTCTTTCTCGTTCTGTACCAAATTACGCGCTATTGTTGGTGAAGTGCTGCGTTTTGGCTGCGATGGATCATAGATAGAATTTTGTGTTAGTTGTTGCTGTTGCTCAATTTTTGTCGATGCGGAACCTGAAGATGAACCTAAAATTTTAGTATCATCTTTAGTTTGTCTTGTTTCTGGATGTATCGTAATAAGATTTTGTACTCCTTTTTCTCTGAAAAAAAGCTCACTATAAAATCCGCTAAGCTTTTAAAAGCCTGAAATACTAACTTACTGGCTAACTTCCATAATCCGCCAAAAAGAGATTCACTTTGAGTTTGATTTTGATCTGTACCAATATTTTTTTTATCATCTGGTTTTGACGAAGTTGTTGTTTCTTTGGGTGATTGTAGATTTTGCAATGTAGATGAAATATCTGCACCTTTTATTTTTTCGGTGGGTACGATTGGAAACTTCCCATCGTTATCGTCATTTGGAGCGCCAAGAAATAAATTTTGTGTAACTTCAAGATCTTCAGAGTGTCTGTCTATTTTGGAAAAATTTTTCTCAAGTCTTCGAGAGTTTTTATCAAAGATTTGATCTGTTGCATTTTCAGCCCTTCCTAAATGTTTTTCTATTTTTTTAGAGTCGTTATTCTGAGTTGCTCTTTGTAGTTTATTGGCTGAATCATTAATGCCTTTACCAGAATTTCCGTTTGGTTTTATAATTATTATTATTCATTGTTCTTATAATATATGGTTTAAAGCCTTGTTTAGAATCTGCTGTAACTAATGCAATCCTATAAGATTTCAAATTCTGATCCAAAATCAGCAAATATTTTTTCAAAAGTTGGGAAGCTCGTCGCAATCATCGAAGCATCATCAATTTGAACGCCATTTTCCATCATTAAGCCCATTACCAAAAATGACATTGCGATTCTGTGATCCATTGCGGTGGAGATTTTTATTGGGGTCTTTGTTTGCGCAATTCCACCCTGAACTTCCAAGTAATCATCGCCCATTTTTGAAATAACGCCGCAATTTTCCAAGTTTTGCGCGATCATTAATAAACGGTTGCTTTCTTTTACTTTTAATTCGGCAAGACCATTCATTTTAGTTTTTCCTTTAGCATTTGCTGCGGCAACTGCGAGAATTGGATATTCGTCAATCATGCTGGCTGCGCGCTCAGATGGAACTTCAACGCCTTTTAATTCGCTTGATTCAACGATAATATCAGCAACTTTTTCGCCGCCGACTTGACGTTCATTTTCAAAGGCAATTTTGCCACCCATTTCCTGTAAAGTAATAATTACACCATCGCGAAGTGGATTTATGCCAACATTTTTAATTTTGATTTTAGAATTTTTAACCAGCAAAGCCGCGACAATTAAAAAGGCGGCGGAAGAAATATCGCCCGGAACTTCAAAATTTTTAGCCTCAAATTCCTGCAAGCCAGAATAGGAAATTTTGGTGCCATTATTCAAATTTTCGCAGGAAATTTTTAAACCCAAATCGCGCATCATAATTTCAGTGTGATCGCGGCATTTTTCTGGTTCAATAATTACTGTAGTTCCGCGCGTAACAAGACTGGCAAGCAAGATGCAGCTTTTTACCTGAGCGGAAGCCATTTTCATTTTATATTCAATTGGCAGCGATTCTTTAGCGCCAATAATTGCGAAAGGCATCAGGCCATTTTGGCGTGAAACTATTTGCGCACCAAATTGTTTGATTGGCTCAAAAACGCGACCCATTGGGCGTTTGCGTAGTGAAGCGTCACCGGTGAAAAACGAAGTAAAATTGTAAGGAGTGACAAGACCAGCCATTAAACGTGCGGCGGTGCCGGAATTTCCCATGTCTAAAACATCGGTTGGCTCAGTTAGACCTGCAACGCCACAACCATTAACAAGCCAAGTTCCATCGTTTTTTCTTTCAATTGCAACGCCCATTAAACGCAAGGCTGCCGCAGTTTTTAAAACATCTTCACCTTCTAGTAATCCACTAATTTTACTTTCGCCATGGGCTAAAGCAGCAAAAATTAAGGAGCGGTGTGAAATTGATTTATCGCCAGCAACTGTGATTTCACCACGAAGAGCCACATCTTTTTTGCGGGATAAAAGTGGTTTTTGAATCATCATTTTATAACCCTGCAAAATTTGCGATCGAATTTACGAAGGAATTTAAGAAGAAAATTAATCCTAAATTGAAAAGTGCGGTTACGAAAATCATGGCTTTAACATTATTGACGCAGTCAAGTTTCATCAGGTTTTGTGGTTCATCAAAATACATAACTTTGACGATTCTTAAATAATAATAAGCTGAAACAACGCTGAATAAAACGGCGATGATTGAAGTGATTAAATAACCATGCGCAATTGCGGCGGTTAGGATGTAGAATTTAGAGAAGAAGCCGGCGAGTGGCGGAATTCCGGCAGTTGAGAACATTAAAACTGCTAAAGAAAAAGCCATGTAAGGATTGGTTTTGGCAAGACCGGAAAGGGCGTTAATGCTAAAAATTTTTTCATTTTCTTCGTCGGTTTCATAACCAACTGTTTCGTCATTATTGCCGCGAATCAAAATTAAAAATCCAAAACTGCCGACTGAAATTATGGCGTAAATTACCATGTAAACCATGCAGGCGATCCAAGCTTCGCGGCCGAAAGCAGCCATTCCAAGAAGGATAAAACCAATGTGACCAATTGAGCTGTAAGCTAAAAGCCTTTTTAAGTTTTTTTGGAAAATCGCGCCAAAACTTCCAACAGCTAGAGATGCCATAGAAGTGAAGACGAAGATTTTTTCAATTCCCGGCCAGCCGATGATTAGTGAAGAGAAAAGGCGAAGTAAAATCATGACCGCGCTGAATTTTACAACTGTGGCGAAGAATGTTGTGACGATTGAAGCCGAACCTTCGTAAACATCGGGACTCCACATGTGGAAAGGTGCGGCAGAAATTTTGAAAAACATTGCAGTTAAAACCATGACGAAACCAAACATCACACCAACCGGAATTTCTGCGGTTACGCCGTTATGATAAAGATTCATCAAGTTTAAGAAATTGGTGGTTCCAGAAAAACCATAAATCATCGAAATGCCAAAAAGTAAAATGCCGGAAGCCAAACAGCCAAGGATGAAATATTTCATGCCAGCTTCGGAAGATTTGGCAGAATTGCGATTTAAAGCGGCGAGTAAATACAATGAAAGTGCTTGCAGCTCTAAGCCTAAATAGAAAGTTAAAAAATCGTTGGAAGAAATTAAAATCATGCCGCCAGTGGTTGCGATCATTAGAAGCGCGATAAATTCGGCGCTGATTTTTTGGTTGGAGAAAACGAACCGTGAAGAAAATGCGATTACGATGGTTAAAAGTCCGACCAATATTGCTTTCACGAAGGAAGTGAAAGTGTTGGAAAGATACATGTTGCTGAAAAGCAATTCAGCTTTGGTGAAGTTGGAAACGATTATGGTGATTGTAATGGCGCAGATTACTAAAGATAAAAGGCGTGAGGCGTAGAAAAAATTGGGAATTTTTTTGCCCAAAAAAACGTCGGCCATCAAAATTAATAAAGCGCCGCAGAAAAGTGTGATTTCGGGAGAGATTAGTGAAAGGTTGATCATGATTAAATGTTTTTTAATTGTTGAGTTTTGTTGCTGTTTTAAGTCCGAGTGGACCCCGTCGTGAAGACGGGGTGACAGCTGGAAGTATGTAGAAAAACATACTCGGTGGTTTTCACCGCACCCCATCCTCGGTGTCACCCCGTCTTCACGACGGGGTCCACTCGGGCTTGAAACAAACTCGATGTTATTACTGTGCTACAAAAAGTTTAACCAAACTGCTTACCGGCAATTCGAAATAGCTCAGAACTAAGTTTGGTAAAATACCAAGTAATATTACAAAAAACGCCATTAATCCCAGCGATATAAATTCAATTTTTCCTAAATCAGAAACTTCGTCAATGTGATGATTAGTAACTTCGCTAAACCAAACGCGTTTATATAACCAAAGCATATAACAAGCGCCTAAAATCACGCCAAAGGCTGCGAAAATTGCAGTTGCTTTGCTGGCTTTGAAAGTTCCGATGATGCTTAAAAATTCACCAACGAAACCGCTGGTTCCCGGTAAGCCAACTGAAGCCATTGTAAATATCATTGCTAGCATTGCGAAGTTGGGCATTTTATTGGCGATGCCGCCTAAATCAGCGATTTGTTTGGTGTGAAGACGATCATAAATTACGCCAACGCACATGAATAATGCTGCGGAAACAATTCCGTGGCTAATCATTTGCATGATCGCGCCGTCAATGCCTTGGCGGGTGAAACTGAAAATACCCATAGTTACGAAACCCATGTGAGCAACGGAAGAATAAGCGATCATTTTTTTCATATCTTTTTGCATTAAGGCAACAAGCGAGGCGTAAATAATAGCGATCACACTTAAAACAAAAACCGCATTGGCAAAATATTGCGAAGCCGCTGGGAAAAATGGCAGCGAGAAACGAATGAAACCGTAAGCGCCGAGCTTAATTAAAATGCCGGCAAGAATTACCGAACCAGCGGTTGGAGCTTGTACGTGAGCATCAGGCAACCAAGTGTGAACTGGAAACATTGGAACTTTCACCGAGAAAGAAACAAAAAATGCTAACCAAAACCATTTTTGATATTCGAGTGGGAAGAATTTCGGCAAGCCATTGGTTAAAGCAACGACGTCAGTTGTGCCGGTGTAAAGATAAATACATATGATTGAAATCAGAAATAAAACTGAACCAAAAAGAGTGTAGAGGAAAAATTTGTAAGCCGCGTAAATTCTGTTTTCGCCGCCCCAAATGCCGATTACTAAAAACATCGGAATCAACATTGCTTCGAAAAAAATGTAGAAGAAAAGTAAATCCAAAGCGCAGAAAGAACCAATTACAAAGGCTTCAATAAGTAAGAAAGCGATGACATATTCTTTAACGCGTTTTTCGATAGAAAAAATGCTGATCGCTAAACAAATTGGAGTTAAAAATGTGGTTAGAAGAATCATCAGAAGCGAGATTCCATCAATGCCGACGAAATATTTTATATCGCGTCCGGTGAAAATGCGAAAAATTTCAGTGAATTGAAAACCAGCAATAGATTTGTTGAATTTATAAAGCAAAAAACAACTTAAACCCAAATTTACAAAACTGATGAAAAGCCCGTAAATCCAATAAGCGCGAGTGCATTTGGTTTTTACGAACAGCAAAAGAATCGCCGCGACAATTGGTAAAAAAATCAAAGTCGAAAGAATTGGAAAGTGCATGGAATTTTGGAGATTTTTTTAAAGAAAAGATTTTGACCGATTTTTATCGAGCAAAAAAATTAGAATCAATTCATTTAAGATTTAAGAGAATTTAAGGGAATTTAGAATTTAAAAGAATTTAGGATTTAAGGGAATTTAGGATTTAAGAGAATTTAGAATTTAAAAGAATTTAGAATTTAAAAGAATTTAGAATTTAAAAGAATTTAGAATTTAAGATTTGGAATTTTAATTATCCCCAACATAATCGATGTCACCCTGAGCTTGTCGAAGGGTGATTCGAGCCCGAAACCCAAATCACCCTTCGACAAGCTCAGGGTGACATCGAAAGAAATCCTAAATTTCCTTAAATCCTAAATTCTTTTAAATTCTCTTAAATCCTAAATTCCTTAAATGCTCCTAGATTCCCAACAACTTCTCGTTGAAAAAAAATTAAAGCAATTGGCGCAAGATTTAGAAAGTCAAAATTCTGAAGGTTTTTTTAAGAAAATTATTTCGGCAAAAACTGTGGTAAAAAGTTTTTATATTTATGGCGATGTTGGGCGTGGGAAATCGATGTTGATGAAGAATTTTTATAATTCTTTGCTGAAAACTACAAAAATTTATTTTCATTTTAATGGCTTCATGAGATTGATTCACGAAGCTTTGCGTGATATTCGCAAGGAAGAAAAAAAGTTCAAAGATGAATTGATTGAAGCGGTGAAAAGAGTGGTGAAAAAAAATGAAGTTGTTTGTTTTGATGAGTTTCAAGTTGTTGATATTGCTGATGCGATGTTGCTTTCCCGGATTTTTTCTTATTTATTTGCGCAAAATGTGGTTACTGTTTTTACTTCAAATTCTCAGCCGCGTAATCTTTATAAAAATGGTTTACAGCGTGAAGTTTTTTTGGAATTTGTTGATAAAATTTTGCTCAAAAATTGTGAAGTTTTATATTTAAATTCGCCAACTGATTATCGTAGCCAATATCGACATAATTTGACAAAGCGTTATTTTATTTCGAATAAAAAAAATCGTGAAGAAGTACAAAAAATTATTGCGACATTGACTGATGAAAAAAAGCCTAAATCCTCTAAAATCAAGGTTTGGGGGCGTGAGATAAAAGTGAAAAAAACTTTTGAGATGGTTATTGATAATCAGATCCTGAAACAAGTTCAGGATGACGGAGCTTTAGTTCAGGATGACAGAGCTTTAGTTCAGGATGACGGAGCTTTAGTTCAGGATGACGGAGCTTTAGTTCAGGATGACGGAGCTTTAGTTCAGGATGACGGAGCTTGTTTTGAAAATCATTCTCCACAAAAACTCCGTCATCCTGAACTCGTTTCAGGATCTAGCCCCAAAACACAAAGCACACTCCGTCATCCTGAACTCGTTTCAGGATCTAGCCCCAAAACACAAAGCACACTCCGTCATCCTGAACTCGTTTC
>CAIZZE010000009.1 GCA_903937405.1 uncultured Alphaproteobacteria bacterium
ACATTTTGGACAAGTTTTTAGTCATGTTTTTTGACTGGAATTTAGAGGTTTCTATTCGGAGAGAATAGAAAAAACTTGGAAAGCCTTGAAACTGGGGGCGAAAAGTGGATTTTTAGCCCCCCATTTTTTTAATTATGCCGAAAAAGTTGAGTTTCAGGAAATCTGGCTTGATATTTTTCCGCGTTTAAATTTGTGGAAAAAGGATTTGGAAATTTTAGCTCTTGCTGTAATTACCAAAGGCACTTATCGCATCAAACACATTGCTTATATTGATAAATTGGCAATCAACCAATCCTTGAGAAGCAAGGGTTTAGGCACAATTTTCTTCAGCGAAATAATTGATAGTTTAAAAAAAGAAGGCTTCATCAAAATCGAACTCGGCGTTGAAGTTGACAATATCCGCGCCATTTCTTTTTATAAAAAATTCGGGTTTGAAGTCGAGGGAATTAGAAAAAAATTATTAAACCGCGAAGGCGATTTTATCGATAATTATTTTATGGCAAAGATGTTGTAAATGCAGACTCTGTTGTAGAATTGCAAGCCCTCTTTGAAAAAGAGGGTGGCGTCGCCGCAGGCGATGACGGGTGATTTTTGTCTCGCGAGGATTTTCTCAAATAAATCCTCCGACTTGCCTAGCGGCAAGCCACCTCCTTTTTCAAAGGAGAGGAGGCTTCGCGCGGCTTAAGTTCCGGGTAATAATTTTTTAGATTTCTAAACGTCGTTCAAAAAGCTTTTCAACAATTTAGCTCTTTTTGGATGTTGTAATTTCTTCAAAGCCTTAGCTTCAATTTGACGAATCCTTTCTCTTGTAACTGAGAATTGTTTGCCAACTTCTTCCAAAGTGTGATCTGTTACCATGCCAATACCGAAGCGCATTCTAAGCACGCGTTCTTCACGTGGAGTTAAAGAAGAAAGCATTTGAGCTGTAACTTCTTTTAACTTCGAATGTGAAGCGGCGTCAAAAGGAAGAACTGCGGTTTTATCTTCGATGAAATCACCAAGAACGCTGTCTTCATCGTCACCAGAAACTGGAGATTCTAAACTCACCGGATCTTTTGAAGTTCTCAAAACTTTTCTAACCTTATCAACTGGCATCAAAAGTTTGTCGGCAATTTCTTGTGCGTCTGGCGTGCGACCCAATTCTTGAGTTAATTGACGCGAAGTTTTAACAATTTTGTTAATTGTTTCCACCATGTGAATTGGAATTCTGATCGTACGAGATTGATCGGCAATTGCGCGGGTAATTGCTTGGCGAATCCACCAAGTGGCGTAAGTTGAAAATTTGTAACCTCTGCGATATTCAAATTTATCAACGGCGCGCATCAAGCCGATATTGCCTTCCTGAATCAAATCAAGGAATTGTAAACCGCGATTGGTATATTTTTTCGCAATCGAAACCACCAAACGCAAGTTGGCTTCAATCATTTCTTTTTTAGCTTTTAATTCTTCTTCTTGGCTGCGGCGCAAAATGTTAATCAAGATTTTGAAATCAGCAATCGCAAGCCCCATAATTCTGGTGAATTTGCCGATTTTAGTTTGGATTTCACGAATTTTTTCGACACTTTGCGAAGAAAAAGCCTGCCATTTTTTATCTTTTAATTCACTGATTTTCTTCAGCCATTTTTCACCTTCTTCAATGCCAGGATATTGTTTTAAATAATCAATTTTGTCGATTCCGTAAGACATTGCGGTTTTTAGCAAATCAAGCTCGATTGCAATAAGTTTTTGTTGTGCTTCATAAAGCTGGTCAACAAGAGCTTTAATCAAGGAATCATTGAAGCTTACATCTAGTGAAAGTTTTTTAAAATCAGCTTTTAACTTGTTTATGTCTTTGTCGGTTTTAATTTCTTCGTAAGTTTTGCTGTCTGATTTATCGAGAATTTTTTGGCAGATATGCGAAATTTTTTGGAATAAATCCAACATTTTCGGCATCAAAATGCGTTCCATCGAAACGAAAGAAACCACGCTTTCATCAATTTCTTCTAACTCTTCATCTTCGAATAAAGATTCTTCCGCCGGTTCAGCTGAAGCATCAACTTGATCGTTAATAATTGCAGTTAAATCTTCTTCACCAGTTGGTTGCGCTGCAGCTTCTTCAGCGGCTTGAGCATCGTTATTTTTAATAATTTCTTCTAATTCAGAATTGTAAGTTTCATCAATTCTGATGATGTCGCGAAGCAAGATAGTTCCGTTCGCCAAGCCATTATACCACTCAATAAAGTGGCGCATGATAATTGGGCTTTGATAGAGAGATTTTACAGTTTTATTGCGACCTTCTTCAATGCGCATCGCGATTGCAACTTCATCTTCGCGAGTAAGAAGTTTCACCGTGCTCATTGATTTGAGATAGGTTTTTACTGAATCTTCTGAACGCTTTTGGCTTTTTTCTTCGTCTTTTGCCGCCAAACCATCTTCAGTTAATTTATCAAGATCATCTTCTTTTTCGACGATCTGAATTTTGAACTCAGTTAAAATATCAAGAATACGATCAAGCTTACGCGGATCAATATCAGCGTCGATATTTTCATTGATTTGTTCGTGAGTCAGGAAGCCTTGAGTTTTTCCAAGTGCTAAAAGTTTTTTTAATTTTTCAGCTAAATCATTGGATAATTTTTTGCCGTCATCATCTTTTTTCAAAAGAGCGCTACGAACATCCTGAATTAATTGGAAACGTTCTGCAAGTGCGCCAGTTCTGTCATTAACTGCAAGTTTAACTTTTTTTTCTTTTTTTGGCTTCGGCTCTTTTTTCGCTTTTGGTGCTTTTTTAATTTTAACTGGTTTTGCAGCTTTAACTTTTTTCTCAGGTTTAACTGATTTTTTCACCACCGTTTTCACGGATTTTTTCTCAATTTTTTTAGATTTTTCAGCTGGTTTATTTTTTTTCTTTGGCGCTACAGCTTTAACCTTCTTAACTACTTTAATAGTAGATTTTTTAAGCGTTTTTACTGGCTTTGCGGTTTTTTTAACGTCTTTTTTTATCGGCTTTTTTACAACCACTTTTTTAGCAGGTAATTTTTTTACTGGTTTTTTCTTAGCTACCATAGTGCCTCAAGTTTTGTTAAGTTATTTCTTTTTCCAAAGATAAAATTCTATGTTCCAGAGAAGTTCTGTAATCAAAAATGGTTTGATGAGCTTCAATCTCGTCGATTCGGCTTAGAGACTCTTTATATTGCAGATCTACCTGAAGTAACAAATCTCTCAGAAGTAGAACGCGAAATTTAATTAAAGCAGAGTCTAAATCACTTGTGCCAAGCCTTGCAAGGATATTTTTGATATCTTCTATATCATTATGAAACTCAGGATTTTCAAGGGCGGAAAGCAAATTTATTTTATTTGTATCTGGGATAGATCCTGAAACAAGTTCAGGATGACGTTCTTGGGAAAATCTTCTTCCATCGTCATCCTGAACTTGTTTCAGGATCTGTGTTTCGGTATTATTTTCAATTAAGTCAATTAACAACTCTTTTAAATGAGTCAGATTGTCGTTGATAAAATGCAATTCATGCACATCAAAATCTTCATCACGAAACCTTGCTAATTCAGGGAATTTGACAATGAAAGCGATAATATTTTTAGCTAAAGAATCGGCTAAATTATTTGCCGGTTTTATATAAATCTTGCTGGTAAAATTGCTAAAATTTTTAGCTTGGTTTTTTTGATTGCGACCAAGCGAAAAGAGCAAATCTTTAAAATAAAATGAAAAATATTTTTTGGTTGAAGCATCTAAAATTGCTTCAATTTTTGCGGCTAAATTAGCTTCAATTTTAGCTTTATTTTCCGCCGAAATTTTCTGGTTTTTTTCAATTCCCAAATCGATCAAAGTAAAGTCAAACAGGCTTTCTGAAAGAGGCGTGGCATTACTAAAAACTTTTTCAATTTCACGCGCACCAAATTCTTTAATAAAATCATCAGGATCCATTTGGTTGGGCAAAATTGCAAAAGCGATATTTTTTTTGGCATTAATTAATGGCAGCGCAATTTCTGAAACGCGTTTAGCAGCGCGAATTCCGGCGGCATCGCCATCAAGACAAATCACGATTTTATCAGTGGCATAAAAAAGTTCTTTTAAATGTTCAACTCCAAGCGCAGTTCCAAGTCCCGCGACTACATTTTCCACGCCATTTGCAAAAAGTGCGATCGCGTCCATATAACCTTCAACCACAACGGCAAAACCCTTGGTAAATATAGCTTTGCGGGCATAGAAAATATTATAAAGAGTTTGATTTTTTTTAAAGGCGTCGGTTTCAGAAGAGTTTAAATATTTAGGCATATCGTCACCAATCGTTCTGCCGCCGAAAGCGATGACGCGATTTTTTTTGTCGGTGATTGGAAAAATCACGCGATTTCTAAATTTATCGTAGAATTTTTTACGCTCATTTTGACCGATAATTCCGGTGCACGAAATTTCTAAATCAGTGAAATTTTCGGATTTTAAATAATTGCTTAAAGCCTCGTAGGAATTGGGCGCAAAGCCGAGACGAAATTTTTTAGCGATAGTGGAATTTAAACTACGTTTTTTTAAATAATTGCGCGCTTCAAAACCGCTTTCTTCGTAAAGAGTTTTTTCAAAAAATTGGCAGGCTTTTTCTAAAATTAAAAAATCGCGCTCCAGCTTGTTTTCTTTGGCCTCATCAACCTGAACTCGCGGAACTGCAATGCCAAAATCATCAGCTAATTTTACGACAGCATCTTTGTAATCTAATCCTTCATTATTCATCACAAAACTAATGATATCACCATGTGCAGCGCATCCAAAACAGTGATAAAAACCTTTTAAATCATTAACGGTAAAAGAAGGAGATTTTTCATTGTGAAAAGGACAAAGGCCTTGAAATTCGTGACCGCGCGCTTTCAACTTTACTTTTTTGCCAACAACTTCCGAAGTCAAAATGCTGGAACGCAATTTTTCTGGGAATTCTTTGGGGAAAAGCATCAATAAAACAAAAACTAAAAAAATTGTTAATCAATCAAAAGCGGTTTTGATTGATTAACTCAACTTGAAACTAAATTTGTATAACAAATTTACTAATATGTGTAATTCCAAACAATATCAAAAAATGTCATGATAACTCCAAATCCAACGGGAATTGTAAAATTATCGTCAATTTGCAAAAAGCTTGGGCGCGATTCAAACATAGTCACACAGAATAATGCAAAAAGTCCGAAAATATAAAACCACGGCCGAGCATGAAAAATCATTCCACAAGCAATTAGAATTATCAATCCGCTCACAGCAAATGCCGCAGCTCCTGAAACTGATTTTTCATAAAATGGTTGGCTTGGATAATTGCGGCCAACAATCGCCGCTAAAGCATCAGAAATTACCAAAATAGTAAAACCGGTAACGGCAATTTCTTTTTTGAAAAGTAGAAAAGTTAAACAAGCTGCAAGCCCAACCCAAGTTGCTCCGCAGAATTTATCGCCAGTAAGTTCGTGAGGGCGTAAAATTATGCCGAAAATTTTAGCGAAAATAGTTTTAACTTTGGGATTGGTACGACGTAAATAATCGGGAATAGCAATTATTGAGGTTAATATTGCAAAAACCATCAAGCTAGGCCATTTTCCTAAAGCGCAATAAATGATTGGGACGAATAATAGCAAGAAGTGCAGGGCTTTGCGGATTAACTCATTTCGCATCGAAATTTGTTCCATTTTATTTTTATTTTTTGATTTGAAGATCGGTATTTTCTAGGTTTTTTTCGCGATAAATCACTACTTCATTTTTTCCGGCATAACCTAAAACTTTTCTAGCTTGCTCATCGAGAAGATCGAGGTCTAAAGATTCTAAATTCATGCCATCAACCATATTTTTTTTGGCTTGCATGCGGGCGAAAATTTCCTGCTTTGTAGTTTCTTTATTGGCGATTTGTTTTTTTAAGCCGAAAAGTTGAACTAAGCCTTTGTCGCCGAAAAAAGTGAAAAATCCGAAATAAAAAATAATCGACAAAGCAACGCAATAGCCAATGAAAAGCGGTTTTTTAATGTGGTATTTCCTGACAAATTGATAGAGAAAGTTCTCTTTCATTAGCTTCTAAAACAGGTTTCTTTAACGGCCGCGATAATGTCATTGGTTTTTGGAAGCGCCAATCTTTCGAGGTTGGCGGCGTAAGGAAGAGGCGCGTCAACTGATGCTAATTTTTTAACTGGAGCATCAAGATAATCGAAAGCTTCTTCCATTAAAATTGAAGCGATTTCACTGCCGATTGAGGCGAATGGAAATCCTTCTTCAACTGTAACGCAGCGATTGGTTTTTTTAACCGATTCAACGATGGTTTCGCGATCAATTGGGCGAATTGAACGAAGATCGATAACTTCTGCTTCAATGCCTTCTTTGGCTAATTCTTCTGCGGCTTCAAGAGCATATTTAACAACTAAAGAAAAGGCGATAATTGTTACATCTTTTCCTTCGCGAAGAACTTTGGCTTTGCCGATTTCAACAATGTGATCTTCATCATATTCTTCTTCAAAAGAGAGGCCGTAAGTGATTTCATTTTCCAAAAAAACCACTGGATTCGGATCGCGAATCGCCGCTTTCAACAAACCTTTGCAATCAGCAGCGCTGTAAGGAGCAACAACTTTCAAACCCGGAATCGCGCCATACCAAGCGGTGTAGCATTGAGAATGTTGTGCGCCAACGCGTGAAGCCGCGCCATTTGGTCCACGAAATACGATTGGAGAACTGACTTGTCCGCCTGACATGTAGCAAGTTTTGGCAGCAGAGTTTAAAATTTGATCAATTGCCTGCATGGCAAAGTTGAAAGTCATAAATTCAACAACAGGTTTCAAGCCGGCAAAAGCTGAACCAATTGCCAGACCAGCAAAACCTTGTTCGGTGATTGGAGTGTCGATTACTCTTTTTGGTCCGAATTCAGCAAGCAAACCTTGAGTGATTTTGTAAGCGCCGTTATATTCGGCAACTTCTTCGCCCATAACATAAACTTCCGGAGTTGTTCTCATTTCTTCGGCCATCGCTTCTCTTAGCGCTTCGCGAACGGTTAATTTTCTCAACATGTTATTTATAAATTTCGGTTAAAAGTTCAGATTCGTCCGGTTCTGGACTGTTTTTAGCAAATTCTACGATTTCATTAACTTCATTTTTAATTTCATCGTCGATTTTTTTTATGTCACTTTCTGACGCGATTTTTTCGCCTAAAATATGGGCGCGCAAAGAATCGATCGGGTCTTTTTCTTTTTTACCACTTAATTCTTCTTTCGAGCGATAAGTTGCCGGATCAGACATTGAGTGGCCGCGATAACGGTAAGTATCCATTTCCAAAATCATTGGGCCGTTGCCAGCGCGAACGTAATCTACACATTTTTGGGCATCGCGAATTACATCAAAAACATCCATGCCGTTAATTTTTACGCCCGGAATGTTGAAACCAATGCCGCGTTTATGAAGTTCATCAACTGACGAAGAGCGTTGCAGCGAAGTTCCCATCGCGTAATGGTTATTTTCAATGATGAAAAGAACTGGCAAATTCCACAATTTCGCCATGTTAAAGCTTTCGTAAACTTGACCTTGATGCGCGGCGCCGTCGCCGAAATAGCAATAAGTTACGTTATTTGTGCCGCGATATTTATCAGCAAAAGCAAGGCCAGCGCCGATTGGAACTGAAGCGCCGACAATTCCATGTCCACCATAAAAATGATTTTCTAAATCAAAAAGATGCATTGAACCACCCTTGCCTTTTGATGAGCCATCAGCGCGGCCCAATAATTCAGCCATGATTTTTTTTGGGTCAGAGCCAACTGAAATCATGTGGCCGTGATCACGGTAAGTGGTGATAACTTTGTCGCCTTTAATCATGGTGTGACGCATGCCGGTGGCAATTGCTTCTTGTCCAATATAAAGGTGACAAAAGCCTGCGATTAGGCCCATGCCGTAAAGTTGTCCGGCTTTTTCTTCAAAGCGGCGGATTAGAAGCATTTCGCGATAGAAACTGAGAAGTTCTTTTTTAGAAAATTCCTCAGTGTCTTTCTTTAAATTATGAAACAGCTTTGGTTCAGATTTTTTTACCATTATTAAAAGGGGAAAATTAAGTCATGAAGTGACTAAAGATGAAACGAAACGGGCTAGATAGTTTGGCAAAATTAAAAGTCAAACGAGCTAGCTATGCAATGTTGCCATTAAAGCTTTAAAAACAACGCCGTTGAAAAACTCAGCAATGGCAGGGCCAAATTGAATTAAACCGATGGCGAAAATAATGCAAACGGCGACTAATATTGTATATTTGACAAAAGTTTCTAAAGCTAATTTTTTCATCATTTCAGCTTGGTTAAGTTCTGCGGCTTTGTTCATCGATTCTTTTTTTGCTTCTTCCAACTCTTCTTCTTCTTCAGTCATTTCCTCTTCATCTTTTGTCTCTTTTGAATCATCATGCGATTTATGATGCGACACTGCTAATTTATGTTCTGCGTTTATTTTGCTAGATTTTTCACTGATTTGCTTTTTCATGAAATGAAGTAGCGATTTTTTAGCTTGTTCAGACATTTTTTCGTTCAGGTTATTTTAAAATATTAACAATTTTTTAGTTATAAGTGTTAGAAGCTTTTCTCATCAAGCCTTTTTTTGCCATAATTTTAATTGCAATTTCCTGTTCTTTGCTCGGGGTTTTTGTTTTGTGGAAAAAACTATCTTATTTCGGCGATTCATTATCGCACTCAATTCTTCTTGGTTTAGTTCTGGGTGTAATTTTTGAAACTAATCAACTTTCAGCATTAATTATTTTTGCGCTGATTTTTTCATTTTTTGTCGGGTTAATTTCGCAAAACCGCTATTTCTCAAAAGACACTATAATTGTGATAATGTCCTATTTCTGCGTCGCCCTCGCCGTTATTGCCAATGACATTTGGATTAAAAATTTCTACTTTACTTCTTATATTTTTGGCGATGTTTTAACTGTTGGAAATAGCGAAATAAAAGCCTTAATCGCAGTTACAATAGTAACAATAATTTACACAATTTTTGCTTTCAAAAAAATTTTGCTGATTAATACCAATCAAGATTTAGCAAAAATAGAAGGAATAAAAACCGAATTTTGGAATCTTTCATTTTTATTTTTATTAGCTCTTGTAATTGCATTGTCTGTACGAATTGTCGGCGTATTTTTAATGACGGCGCTGCTAATTTTACCGGCCGCAATTGCGCGTATTTTTTCGATTTCTGCCAAGCAAATGATGTTGCTTAGTGTTGTAATCGGAATCTCTATTTCAGCCTTTTCTTTTAAGGTTGCGGGGAATTATGATTTAACGGTTAGTTCCACAGTTATTGCAATATTTTCACTGCTTTTTATTTCCAGCCTACTGATTAAAAAATTTATTCGTTCATGAAATCTTTTGATAAAAAAACCGCAGTAATTTTATTTAATTTGGGCGGTCCAGACAAGTTAGAATCTGTTGAGCCATTTTTGTTTAATCTCTTTAACGACAAAGCAATTATCGGTCTTCCGCAACCTTTTCGTTTTCTTTTAGCTAAATTTATTTCCAAAAGAAGAGTAAAAAAAGCCCAGAAAATTTATCAACAAATTGGCGGCAAATCTCCTTTGCTCGACACTACAATAGCGCAGGCTGATGCTTTAGAAAAAGAACTTTCATTTAGTGGAAATTTTAAGGTTTTTGTGGCGATGCGTTATTTCCATCCCTTCAGCGAAGAAGTGATTAAAAAAGTAAAAGAATATGATCCAAACCAAGTAATTTTACTGCCGCTTTATCCACAATTTTCTAGCACTACTTCGGAATCATCAATTCAGGATTTCTTGAAAAAATCATTGTCTGACTTAAAAAAAGCCACGATAAAAATTGTTTGTTGTTATCCTTCTGAGATAGAATTTATAAGGTCGCACAGCCTTCTCATAAAACAAACAATTGCTAAGATTTATAAAAATAATTTATCCGATTTTCGTTTTTTATTTTCAGCTCATGGTTTGCCACAAAAACTGATAAATGAGGGAGATCCTTATGTTTTTCAGGTGGAAGAAACTACGAAAAAAATTTTACAAAATATGGCGGAGATATTTGAGAAACCGGAAAATGAAATTGATTTTAAAGTTTGCTACCAATCCAAAGTCGGCCCATTGGAATGGACTGGACCAAGCTTGGATCAGGAAATAAAAAAAGTCGCTTTGGATAAAAAAATTCCGGTAATTATTCCAGTCGCATTTGTTTCCGATCATTCTGAAACTTTGGTAGAACTGGATATCGATTATAAAAACATGGCGCAAAAATTAGGGGTAAAAGATTATTTGCGCGTGCCGGCATTAAATGTTGAAGGGCATTTTATTAAAAGCTTGGTACAAATTTGCAAAGCGGTTGACGGCAATGATGCGACGATTTTTTCAGGGCAAAAAACGGCAAGAATTTGTCCGAAAAATTTTAAGTTTTGTCCTAATCAAAACAGTTGCCCTGTATGATTGATATTGTTGTCAAAAGCAAAAAATGGGCGGAAATAAAAAATGTCGAAAATTTTGTTGAAAAAACCATTCAAAAAATAATTCCACTTATTGATCTAAAAAAAATTCTCAAAAAAAATTTCATTCTCGAAATCTCGGTTTCTTTGGTTTCAGATTTGCAGATGAAAAAAATAAATTTGGAATTTCGCGGCAAAAATAAAGCGACAAATGTGTTATCTTTTCCGGCTTTGGATGAAAATTTAATTCGCCAAATTGGCCTTAAAGAACTCGTTGGAGCTGATGAATATTTGTTTCTTGGCGATATTATAATTGCTTTTGAAACTATAAAAAAAGAATCTCTTGCACAAAAAAAGAAATTTCACGATCATCTGACTCATCTAATTTTGCACAGTATTTTGCATCTGATTGGCTATGACCATGAAGAAGAAAAAATGGCAAAAATTATGGAAGATCTTGAGGTAAAAATTTTAAAGAAATTGAAAATCAAAGATCCATATCAACTAAATTTCTAATCAATGGAAGGTGCGTCGAGAAAGAGAAATAAAGAATTACAATTACGTTGTAAAAACCTGCTGAATTTTCTGCTGAATCTCTTTGGTAAAAAAACTAAAAAATCATTTTTCTCGGTTATTTCTCATTTGCTTGATGGCTATGAAAAAGAAGGCTTGATTAGCGCCGAAGAAAAAAAGATGTTCAAAAATATTGCCTCTTTTGGTGATAAAAGAGTTGCGGCGGTAATGACTCCAAGAAGCGACATTATTGCAATCAAGCAAGGTGCAAGTTTGGAAGAAGTGAAAGAATTAATCACAACTGATGGCCACACCAGAATTCCGGTTTTTAAAGAAAATTTTGATGAAATAATCGGTTTTATTCACAGTAAAGATTTGGCCAAATTCTTATGTGATGAAAGTCAGGATTTTGCGATTACCAAAATTTTGCGCAAAATTTTATTCGTTCCCGGTTCAATGAAATTAGTGGATGTGATGCTGCGCATGCGTATGGCGCGCATTCACGTTGCAATTGTGCTCGATGAATTTGGTGGCGTTGACGGCATTGTGACAATTGAAAATGTCATGGAAGAAATAGTTGGCGATATTGAAGATGAGCATGATTTGCCGTCGGATAGTTCATTTTTTCGCATTAAAAAAATAAGCGAAAAAGAATTTCATTTTGGTGGTCGCGTTGAAATTGAAAAAGTTGAAGAAATTCTCGATCAAAAAATAAAATGCGATGACGATGAATTTGAAACCGTTGGCGGGCTTGCAATGTCAGTGTTTAGACGCGTTCCTGAAATTGACGAAGAGGCTAAAAAATATGGTCTTAATTTCAAAATTATTGATGCTGATAATCGTGTGGTAAAATTGGTTGAAATATCAAAAATAAGCGAAGAATAGTATGCAAATTCCCCAAAAAACCTTTCCAATAATTGATCTTGGCGATGTTGTTTTGCGTGAAAAATGTGATGAAGATGCGGCAGATTTTTTTGCTTATTATTCTGATCCAGAAGTTAATAAATATATTCTTTGCGAAATTCCACGCGAGCTTGAAGAAGCAAGGCGTGAATTAAATTATTGGCGTAATGTTTTTTATCAAAATGACGGAATTTATTTCGCAATTGCCGACAAGGAAACCAATAAATTAATTGGCTCAATTGGCCTGACAAGTTACAATTCTTATCAAAGTCGAATTGAAATAAGTTATGATTTGGCGCATCAATATTGGAATCGTGGCATCATGACCAAAGCAATTCAAGCGGTTACAAAATATGCTTTTAAAGAATTTTATTATGGACGAGTAAACCGAGTTGAAGCTTTTGTTTCAACTGCCAACCTGCCATCAAAAAATTTGCTGACGAAATGTGGCTTCGTTTTAGAAGGCATTTTGCGCCAGCATAGATACCATCGCGGAGCTTATGTTGACGTTTATTCGTTCAGTTTACTCAAGAGTGATTTTGTAAATTTAGTTAGTAACTAAAAATTTAATTTGACTTTTGGCAATTGCTGACTTTAATGCGCCGCCTCTTTTCCCGCTTACAGTTTCCCAAAACTTTTTAATAAAATTTCAGTTCAAACGATAGGAAATAAAATATGCTTAAAACTTACGTCGCTAAACCAAGCGAAATCGAAAGAAAATGGTGGTTGATTGATGCCGAGGACTTAGTTGTTGGTAGAGTTTCTACGATAATTGCTAACCTTTTGCGTGGTAAACACAAACCTACATTCACTCCAAATTTGGATTGCGGTGATCACGTTGTTGTTATCAATGCGGAAAAACTAAAATTAACCGGTAAAAAATACGCTGAAAAAATGTATTATTGGCACACCGGTCACCCAGGTGGAATCAAAGAAAGAACTGCTCGTCAAATTTTTGAAGGAAAATTCCCGGAAAGAATTTTGGAAGAATCAGTTTCTCGCATGATCTCTCGCGGACCTTTACAGCGCGATATCATGGTTAAATTGCATATCTACAAAGGTGCAGAGCACAAACATCAAGGACAAAATCCACAAGTTTTGGATATTGCTTCTATGAACCGCAAAAACAAAAAAACTAATTAATTATGTCTTCAGTTTTAAAAGAAAAAATTCTCGAAGTTCTTGGAACCCAAAACCAAGAAAACGTGGCTCTTCCTAGAGAGAAAAAAATCGATGCTCAAG
The DNA here is from genome assembly GCA_903937405.1 of uncultured Alphaproteobacteria bacterium. GTDB lineage: Bacteria > Pseudomonadota > Alphaproteobacteria > Rickettsiales > UBA1997 > UBA2645. The sequence continues at coordinate 13,067 of CAIZZE010000009.1, forward strand.
GTCGTGCTTACGCAACAGGCAAAAGAAAAAATGCTGCTGCTCGCGTTTGGATTAAAAAAGGAACCGGAAAAATCACGGTTAATGACCGCGACGGTTTAACTTATTTGGGAAGAGAAATTCTTTTCAACATTGCAAAAGCTCCATTTGGCGCGACTAGCAATGAAAATAAATTTGACGTTGTTGCAACGATTGCTGGTGGTGGAAAATCTGGTCAAGCCGGTGCTCTAGCTCACGGAATCAGCAAAGCACTTGTTGCTTTCGATCCGACAACTCATAAAACTCTACGCGTTGGCGGGTTCTTGACTCGTGATTCACGTGTTGTTGAACGCAAGAAATACGGCTTGAAAAAAGCTCGTAAAGCTCAAACTTACCGTAAGAGATAGTTATTTGTATTGGCGGTTTTGGTTTAATCCAGAGCCGCCTTTACTTTTTTTGTAGCAGATGAAAAACCCACCCGTAAAAAAAAATATTAAAGAAAATCTCTCCAAAAACTCCCATCAAGTCTATTTGGCATCCGATCACGCAGGTTTTGTCTTAAAAAAATTCCTTATCGAAAAAATTACTAAACTTGGATTTGAGCCAATTGATTTGGGTTGCGATTCTGCTGAAAAATCAGTTGATTATCCTGATTACGCGCAAAAACTTTGCAAAAAAATAACCAAAAAAAATAACGGAATTTTAATTTGCGGAAGTGGCATTGGCATTTCAATTGCGGCTAATCGTTTTAAAAATATCAGAGCGGCACTTTGTCATGATGTAAAATCCGCCAAAGCATCGCGCGCCCATAATGATGCTAACGTGCTTTGTCTTGGTGCCAGAGTTATTACCAGCAAAATGGCTTTGGCAATTGTGAAGACCTTTTTTTTTACAGAATTTGAAGGCGAAAGACATGCAGCAAGAATTAAAAAACTCTCAAAATAATCGTCTAATCCGCAGTTTCGGCCGCATCAAAAGCCGCAAGCTTTCTGATCATAAGAATTTCCTGCTTGAAAATCTTATGCCGAAATATGATTTAAACGAACAGATCCTGAAACAAGTTCAGGATGACGATTCGTGGAGATCTTCCAAAAAAATTGGTCATCCTGAACTTGTTTCAGGATCCATCCTTACCAAAAACTGCCTCGAAATCGGCTTTGGCTTCGGTGATTTCACATTCGAAAAAGCTAAACAAAATCCCGACATTTCTTTTTTCGGTTCTGAACCGCACATTAATGGCGTTATAAATTTGCTCTCCAAACTTGAAATTGAGTCTTTGCCAAATTTAAAAATCTCTCGCGAAGATGCGCGACTTTTACTCGCTAAATTTCCTGAAAAATTCTTCGACCAGGTTTATATTTTATTTCCCGATCCTTGGCCAAAATCAAAACATTTCAAACGCCGTTTAATTAATACAGAATTTCTTGATACAGTTTTATCTTCAAAAATGAAACCGGGCTCTAAGCTTACAATTGCAACCGATCACGATTCATATAAAATCTGGATTTTAGCTGAAATTGCCAATAGTAAAAAATTTACTTGGGATGCAAAATCTAAAAAAGATTGGCAGGTTTTTCCTCAAGATTGGGTAACTACAAAATATCAAAAAAAGGCTGCACAACAAGGCCGCACATCAGTAATTTTTAATTTAACACACACATGTCAGAACTCATAAAAAAACTGCCAAAGGTTCGCGGAGTTTACCGCGAAAATGTTGAATTAAAAAGCTGGTTTGATGTTGGTGGAAAAGCCGAAATTCTTTTTCGTCCCGCTGATATTGCTGATTTGCGGGATTTTTTAAAAAATTGTCCAAAAGAAATTCCAATTAATATTCTCGGCGCTGCTTCTAATGTAATCGTTCGCGATGAAGGCGTAAAAGGTGTTGTAATTCGCTTAAGCGGCGAGTTTGCAAAGATCGCGCAAGAAGAAGGAAATATCCGCGCTGGTGCTGCTGCGCTTTGTGGCAATGTGGCATTATTTTCGCGAAACGCCGCGCTGGATAAATTAGAATTTTTAACCGGAATCCCTGGTTCAATTGGTGGCGCAATCGCAATGAATGGCGGTTGTTATGGTTCTGATGTGTCACAGATTTTAATTAGCGCAACGGTAATTGATTTTGATGGAAATTTAATTGAGTTAAAAAATTCTGATTTTGGTTTTTTTTATCGCGGCAATAAAATTTCTAAAAATTTTATTTTTGTGGAAGCGGTTTTAAAAGGCGAAAAATCAACTGCAGAAATTGTGTCTCAAAAAATTTCTGAATTAAATAAACAGCGTGAACAAGCGCAGCCAATTCGTGCAAAAACAGGAGGCAGTACTTTTAAAAATCCGCAAAATAATAGTGCTTGGAAATTAATTGATGAAGCAGGTTGTCGCGGAATGATCGAAGGCGATGCGCAAATTTCTGAGAAGCATTGCAACTTTATGATTAATCGTGGCAAGGCTTCCGCTAATAATTTGATTGATTTAGGAAATAAGGTGAAAAAATTAGTAAAAGAAAAATCGGGGATCGATTTGGAGTGGGAAATTAAAATTTTAGGATAATTAAAATTCTTGCTGCCAAATTAAAATAACCTGTTTTAAAATATTGCTCCTGCAGTTATCCGATTTCAATTTGGGTCGGGAAAAAATTTTAACAGATTAAATAAAATTCTCTGTTGCAATTTTAAAACAACTCGGGCAAGTTGCGCTTCACTTTACCTGTCACTGGAGTTCTATAAAGACTTTCCTTTAAAAAATTTTTTAAATAAATTAAAAAACTATGAAAAAACTCTCTTCTTTTTTGGCAAAAATCGCTCTTTTGTCTTTTTTCTTTCTAGCGATCGCACCAGCAATTGTGCCTGTTTTGTCGTCTGATGCTCATGCACAATCGGCTAGTACAATTACTACCACAGCTAACTCAAACCAATTAGTTGACACTATGTGCCAAGCTATGAAGATCGTTACAGGAAATGCTGGTAAAGCTTTCGCAGCTTTCGCAATCATCTCAGTTGGTATCGGTTTCTTCACCGGTAAAGTTTCTTGGGGTTTGATGATCGGTGTTGCAGCTGGTATTGCTGCAATGTTTGGTGCTCCTTCAATCGTTTCTGCGATCACCGGTAAAGGTGCTTACGATTGCGGTTCATAATAAAATTTAATTAATAAGGTTTATAACATGTCTAGAAGATGTGATTTACTTGCTGTTGGCGTTATGGTTGGAAACAAAGTTTCTCACTCAAATCGCAAAACCAGAAGAAGATTTCTACCAAATTTAAAAACAATCTCTTTCAAGAGCGACACTCTTGGATCTGAACTAACTTTGAAAGTTGCTACTTCTACTCTTAGAACAATCAACAAGTATGGTAACATTGATAACTTCTTGGTGAATTATCGTGCTAACAAACTTAGCGAATCAGCTCAAAAGCTTAGAAGACAAATCAAAAGAAAATTGATTAAACTTGGTAAGCTTGACGAAGTTCAAGTTGTTAAGGTTAAAAAAGAAACTCCAAAAAAAGCAGTTAAAGCGAAAGCAGCTGCTTAGTTTTGCTTCGAAGAAGAATTAAAAAAACCGACTCTTCAAAAATGAGGAGTCGGTTTTTTTGTGTTTGAGGGAACAGATGAATCACCCGTCTCAAATGCTGTCGCATTTGATCCACCCTCTTTTTCAAAGAGGGTGGATGATCGCGAAGCAATTGATTCAAAAAGATTGTAAATAAAAACTCTTATTCATTCTCCTTCAAAAACTCTACAATCTCACCAATCGAAAACTCCTGTAAATTTCCTCGAAAGCGTCTTACAACATTACCTTTCGGATCAATAATTAAAGTTTCTGGAACTGCTTGAATACCGGTTATTTTGCTGAAAATACCTTTACTATCTTTGGCTACTTTTGTGAAAGGGTTGCCGTTATTTTGTAAAAATAATTTAGTATTTTCATCAATATCGCGCCAAGCAATTCCATAGACATCAACAATTTTGGAATCATGCAGGCGTAGTAAAATCTCATGTTCGGCGCGGCAAGTTGTACACCAAGAAGCAAAAAAATTAACCATCGAATATTTTCCAGTTACGGTTTTTTTGGAGAAAGTTTCGCTTTCATCAAATAAATCAGGAAGAGAAAATTCCGGCAATTCAATTTGTACTTTGGAGAAGTGGATGCTTGGCTCGCTGCCATCTTCGCTAACTGTAATATCAAAACCATCAGCCTGTTTTTTATTTAATTTGTAAGTAGAAAATCCAATCAGGCTGATTAGAAAAATTAACGTTAAAAATGGTAAGAATTTTTTCATAATTTCATGAGTAAAGATTTTTTTTTCAAACTAAAAACCACCGAAAATAAAGCAAGAAGAGGTGAAGTTTCAACTGCTCACGGCGTAATTCAAACTCCGGCTTTTATGCCGGTTGGAACTGCCGCAACCGTTAAAGCCATAAAATTTTCTGACATTAAAAAATCAGGTGCCGAAATTATTTTAGGCAATACTTATCATTTAATGTTACGTCCAACCGCAGAGCTTATTCAAAAGCTGGGCGGGCTTCATAAATTTATGAATTGGGATAAGCCGATTCTTACCGATTCCGGCGGATTTCAAGTGATGTCTCTTTCTAAAATCCGCAAAATTTCTGATGCCGGCGTTGAATTTTCCTCGCACCTAGATGGCACAAAATATTTTGTAAGTCCTGAGAGATCAATTGAAATTCAACACATGCTTGGCAGCGATATTACAATGATTTTTGATGAATGTGTTCAATATCCTGCAACCTTTGAACAAGCCAAAATCGCAATGGATCGCTCAATTCTATGGGCGCAAAGATCAAAAACCGCTTTCCAAAAAAGGCCGGGCTATGGAATTTTTGGCATTGTTCAAGGTTCAACTTTCGCGGATTTGCGTAAAATTTCTGCCGAACAATTAATCGAAATCGGTTTTGATGGCTATGCAATTGGTGGCTTGGCTGTAGGCGAGGGACAAAAATCAATGTTTGAAGTTCTTGATTATACGCCCGATTTTTTACCGCAAGATAAGCCGCGTTATTTAATGGGTGTTGGTAAGCCGTCAGATATTGTTGGCGCAGTTGCGCGCGGTGTTGATATGTTTGATTGTGTAATTCCAACACGCTCCGGCCGCACCGGACAAGCTTTTACCAGACATGGTACCATAAATATTAAAAATGCCAAACATCGTGATGATGAAAAACCGCTTGATGAAAAATGTGGTTGTTATGCCTGTCAAAACCACAGTCGCGCTTATTTGCATCATTTAAGCAAGTCCGGTGAAATCTTGGCGGCAATGCTACTTTCTGAACATAATATTTTTTATTACCAAGATTTAATGCGCGATATTCGCACTGCAATTGAGGAAAAAACTTTTACTGAATTTGCTAAAAGTTTTTTTACAGAAAATCAAAATGAGACTTCACAAGAGATTTTAATTGATTGAAGAAAATTTCGATTTACTTGTGAGTGAGTCCTTAATTTTCAAGGTCTCATTTCAAATAAACCAAATTTTTATGAAAAAATTATTTACTTCATTTGCAATCGCAGCTCTTTGCTCAATTTCAGCAAATGCGCAAAATTTACAAAGAAATACTCCAGCTGCTCAAAACGCTCAAGATATATCTCCGGTAAATGTTCCAGCACCAGTTGTTCCTACAACTACAGATCAACAACAGCCAACAACTCCAAATGCCGGAACTAATAATCCGCGCGTTAATCAAAAAAGAGATAATTTAAATGCTAAATGGAGACAACAGCCGCAAGAAGGTTTAAAGCAAAAGCCAGTAAATCAAAATGACAGAAGCCAAAGAGGTGGAAATGAAGGCAGACAATTTACTGATAATACAAAAAATATGAGTCCGGAAAAGCGTCAAAGAATGATGAAAACTTACGAAGAAAAAAGAGATGATAGAAAAGACAATAATAGGGCTGAAAGAAAAGATGAAAGACGCGATGAGAAGCATCAAGAAAAAAGAGAAGAAGCTAAAGAAAAATGGCGTGGTTCTAGTCCTGAAGAAAAGAAAGAAATTTTGCAAAAGAAAGAGGAAAAATTAAAAGAAAAGGAGGCAAAAATTGATGCCAGACAAGAGAAGTTACAGAATCTTTCTCCAGAAGAAAAAGCTAGAATGGAAAAGCATCAAGAAATGATGTCAAAACTTTCTTCTCAACAAAGAGACAATTTAAAGAAAGAACAAGAACGTCATCGTCAAGAGATGAAAAAAATTACGGGGTTGGATATGGAGCCAAATCAAAATAATTTAGGCGAAAGAAAATAAATATTCGCAAATCCTTGAGCCGAAAGGCTCGAGGATTATTTTTGATGTGATTGGTTACTTATCTTTTTTATAGCGAAACATTTTCTCTGCAGTTTCGGTGATAGCCTTAACTTCGCCAGATTTTTCCTTGGCGTAATTCTTCGCCTTATTAAAAAAAGGAATGGCAATTAAAACGAGGATGATCAGTAAAATTATGCGATACATAAGCTATTTGTAGATTTGGAAATTGACATTTTCTTACAACAAGAGAAAACTTGATCTACCTTACATTTAAATTTCAAACAGCAATTCAAAATTTTTTCATGACTAAAATCACGGCTCTTAAAGCGCGCGAAATTCTTGACTCGCGTGGTTTTCCAACTCTGGAAGCAGAAATTCATTTGGCAGACGGATCTATCGCAACTGCTGCTGTTCCTTCCGGCGCTTCAACCGGAAGCTTGGAAGCTCACGAGCTTCGCGATGGTGATAAAGCCAGATTTTTAGGCAAAGGTGTTTTAAAAGCAGTTGCAAATGTAAATACAAAAATCGCTTCTAAGTTAATTGGTTTTGATGCCGAAAAACAAAAAGAAATTGATCAATTAATGATCGATTTAGATGGCACGGAAAATAAAGATTCTCTCGGTGCAAATGCTATTCTAGCGGTTTCATTAGCTGCTGCAAAAGCAAGTGCGATTTCTAAAAAAATTCCTCTTTTTGAATATTTGGGTGGAAGTGAAGCCAGAGTTTTGCCAGTTCCAATGATGAATATTATTAATGGTGGAAAACATGCTGATAATAAAATCGATATTCAGGAATTCATGATTATGCCGGTTGCGGCTGCATCTGTGCGCGATGCAATTCGTATCGGTGCTGAAATTTTTCAGCATTTAAAATCGCTTTTGAAAAAAGATGGTCACAACACAAATGTTGGAGACGAAGGTGGATTTGCACCAAATCTTTATTCAACAAAAGAAGCTTTGGATTATGTTGCAAAAGCAACCCAAAAAGCCGGCTATGAATTAGGTTCAGAAGTTGTGCTGGCACTTGACGCCGCTTCAACTGAATTTTACAAAAACGGTAAATATGATTTGGAAGGCGAAGGTTGCATTTTAACTTCTGATGAATTGGTGCGTTATTACGAAGAATTGGTGAATAATTATCCGATTTTTTCAATTGAAGATGCTTGCGCTGAAGATGATTATGAAGGCTGGAAAAATATTACCAAAGTTTTGGGTAAAAAAATTCAGCTAGTTGGCGATGATTTATTTGTAACTAATCCAAAAATTTTGCAAAAAGGAATTGCTGATCACATGGCGAATGCAATGTTGGTTAAGTTCAATCAAATCGGAACTTTAAGCGAAACTTTAAACGCAATTAACATCGCCAAATCTGCGGGTTATAACAATATTATTTCGCACAGATCGGGAGAAACTGAAGATACAACAATTGCTCATATTGCAGTTGCAACCAATGCTGGACAAATCAAAACGGGCTCGCTTTGCAGAAGTGATAGAACGGCGAAATATAATGAATTAATTCGTATCGAAGAATATTTAGGCAATCGCGCAATTTATGCCGGAAACTCAATTTTAAAAAAATAATATGTCACGCATCAGCTATTTAAACGGCGAATTTTTGCCTCATGAAAAATGCATGGTTCACATTGAAGATCGCGGATTTCAATTTGCCGATGGTGTTTACGAAGTTACATTATTTAAAAACGGCAAATTAATTGATGGCGATGCCCATTTAGAAAGGCTTTTCCGCAGTTTGCGTGAAATAAAAATTGAGCATAATTTTTCAAAAAGCGAATTGGCAAAAATGCAATTAGAGCTTTTTGAACAAAATAAAATGGAAGAAGGAATTTGTTATTTGCAAATCACGCGCGGTGCTACAAACCGCGTTCCAAGTTGCCCTAAAGGTTTGCAGCCCACAATTAGCGCTACAGTTGCTTTGGGTAAAAAATTAACGCCGGAAGAATTTGAAAAAGGCGTTTCTGTTATCACTCATGAAGATATTCGTTGGAAACGTTGTGATATCAAAACAGTCGGGCTTTTGGCTTCAACTTTAATGAATCAAAAAGCCAAAGATTCTGGTGTTGATGATATGATTTTTGTCCGTGATGGAGTTGTAACCGAAGCAACTTTCGCCAATGCTTTTATCGTGAATAAAAACGAAACTGTAATTACAAAAGCGCCAGACAACCTTATTTTATGCGGTATCACCAGAAATCGTCTGATTGAATTTGCCAAAGAAAAAGGTTTAAAAGTTGAAGAAAGAGATTTTACAGTTGAAGAATTAACTGCAGCAAATGAAGTGTTTTTAACCAGCTCCAGCCTGATTCTGCGACCAGTTACAAAGATTGATGGAAAAATTATTGGAGAAGGAAAAGCTGGAAAAGTTGCGCGAATTTTAAGCGAAGCTTATAAGGAATTTATCGTTTAACTATTTAAGATGAGATTGTATTTTTTACCTAAGTAACTTTCGACAGATATTTTTTCTTCAGTTGTTAAAGCGCGATTAAATATGATGATTTCGGCAATATTGCCCTCATAAATATTGTCCACAAAAGAGCCTATATTTGAACCGGCAAAAGAAGTTATAGCGGCGGGTTGAACATCAGATGCTGTCGCACTAGATACCCCATTTAACCAATATTTTTTGCCCACTGCGATGTCAAAGATAAAGCTGTGCATTCTTGTTTTAGGGGAAGAATAAGACAGAACACTATTTTGATAATCCAAGTTATTGATATAGTGACCAAACCTGATTTTATCATCAACGGCGTAACATAAATGTAGATTAGTGTTCGCTACTGCTACTGAAGCACTGCCACCAATAACGCAGTTAAGAGCTTTATTGCTGGTTTTTTGCTCAACAATAAAAATAGAGTAAGAGCTGTTAATTAATGAAGATCCATCAAAAGGTAACGTGTCGTTGGAGCCATCAAATTTTAATCCGGGAATTCCACTATTAAAAATATTTGCAGTAAAAGTTGGCCTATTAGTTGATGTCGATTGAGTTGCATTATTTTTTGAAGCAGCATTGGGATTATTGTCGTACCAAGTGCTAATCGCAGTGCCATCAGATTTTTCATTGCCTATAAAACTGCTATCTAAAGAAGTTTCAAACCAAGCAACTAGATTAGAAATGTTATTAACCGGAGAACTTTTGGTAAGAACTTGCGCCGTTTGTAAGCGTGATTTTTTAATCAGGTTGGTAGTGGTTAAAATACCGGCGGCAATCAGGCTGATGATTAAAACAACTAGTGAAACTTCAATTAAAGAAAATGCACTCGAAGATTTTTTCATTTAAACCGCTAAAAAATTTATCGGCCCTTCGGCGCGACCATGAATGAATTGATCTAAATAAGGATTATTAGATGAATCCATATCTTTAACATCGCCAAACCAGATGATTTTCCCTTCGTAAAGCATGGCAATTTTATCAGCAATCTTGCGGGCTGAAGCCATATCGTGAGTGATTGTAATTGTTGTTGCGCCAAGTTGTTTGGAATTGGAAATAATTAAATCATTAATTACATCGGCCATGATTGGATCAAGACCGGTTGTAGGCTCGTCAAAGAAAATAATTTCTGGATCCGCAGCAATTGCGCGTGCCAAAGATGCCCGTTTTTGCATTCCGCCAGAAAGTTCAGCCGGATAAAGATCAGCAACTTTTTCGCTCAAACCAACAGCTTTAAGCTTTTCAATTGCAATGGCGCGCGCCTTTTTTTTATCGAGTTTTTTTTGATTAATTAAACGAAAAGCAACGTTTTCCCAAATCGGAATTGAATCAAATAAAGCACCGCCTTGAAATAAAAATCCGAATTTTTCCATTAGTTTATCGCGATCACGAGCGCCAATATCAGCAACTTCCATATCATCGATTTTAACGCTGCCTGAGCTTGGTGTTAAAAGTGAAGCAATAATCTTGATTAAAACCGATTTACCGCTGCCGGAACCGCCTAAAATCACGATTGATTCGCCTTTGTTAGCCTGCAAATCAATGCCGGTTAAAACCTGCTTTGAGCCGAAATTTTTTTTGAGATCTTTGATTACAAGTTTTGTAGTCACTTTTTTAATTTTATTTGTTGGCTTCGGCTAATTTTTTATCGAGAAGTTTTTTCAAAGTTTGGTAATCAACATAACCTTCAGCAATTTCACCATTTACGAAAAAGCTTGGAGTTGATTTTAACTGTAAAACTTTGGCTGCGTCCATTCTTGAAACCAAGATTTTTTCTTGCAGTGATTTATCTTCGATACAAGCCTTAAATCTTTCTGAACCCATGCCGTCAAGTTTGGCAATTGCTTCCAATTTATCGTTATATTTTTCGTCAAAGGCCCAAGAATCTTGAGTTTTGAACAAAGCTTTAATGGTTTGGAAATATCTGTCCGGTAATTCAGATTTATTATCTTGAGCTTGGCATTGTGCAAACATTGCAGCAGATAAGGCAGATTGGTTCAAAGGAAAATTGCGGAAAATAAATTGTACTTTGCCGCTATCAACATATTCAGTTTTAAATTTATCGAAAGATTCGCGGGCAAAAGCAGCGCAATGCGGACAAGAAAGTGAAGCATATTCAATCATTAAAACAGGAGCTTTTTTATCACCCAAAACAAAATCAGAAGATGAAGCTTTTAAAAGATCACTATTTTGACGGGTTTCAGCAAGTGCGGCGGCATCATCGTTAACAGCGGCTGTAACCGCATCTTGTGGGTTTTCTTGAGGTTTAATTGCGGCAGTATTTTCTTCATTATATTTTAATGAAGTTTTGGTTTTGTAATTATGAACGACAAGAGCTCCGAATCCAATTAAAACAAGAGCTGAAATAGCAATTATAGTGCGTTTCTGAGATTTTTTTAGCATATTTTTTGATTTTAAAAGTTGACTGCCAGATGAGTAAATTGATGATAAATAAATATTTTTTTACGTCCAATAAATCAATCAAATTTATGAAGCCGCCTATTTCAGTTTTTATTATTGCAAAAAATGAAGCAGACCGAATCGTTGAAGTAATTAACGCGGTTAAGGAAATTGCTGATGAAATTTTAGTAATTGATTCCGGCAGCGAAGATAAAACTTGTGAAGTTTCAAATGAAGCCGGTGCCAAAGTAATGTACAATAAATGGCAAGGTTACGGTCAGCAAAAAATATTTGGTGAAAATCAATGTCGCAATAAATGGATTTTAAATATTGATGCCGATGAAGAAGTTTCCAAAGAATTATGCGCAGAAATAATAAATATTTTTTCACAAAAAAATTACGAAAATTTTTACGGATTCAGAATTAAAATCGTGAATAAATTTCGCTTCGAAAAAAAGCCAAAAAAATTCGCTTATTTCTATAACCAATTGCGTCTTTATAATAAAGATTACGCCGGTTTTAAAAATAGCGCTGTTCATGATTCTGTTGAGTTAAAAGAGGGTGGAAACGAAAAAATCGGCCAGTTGAAAAATATAATATATCATCAATCTTTTCGTTCATTTTCGCATTGGATTGAGAAGATTAATTCTTATTCACAAATGCAGGCGCAAGATAGTTTTAAAAAAGGAAAAAAACCGTCACTTTTAAAAGTTTTTCTCACTCCAACTTTTGCTTTTTTAAAAGCTTTTTTTGTGCGTCGTTATTTTATTTATGGCTTTAACGGCTTGGTTTACAGTTATCTTTTTGCTTTTTCGCGTTTTGCAAAAGCAATAAAAACGCGCGAGTTATTTCAAGCGCAAAAATCAAATTAATATGAAGAAAATATTTTTTGTTTTGGTCAGTTTATTTTTAGTTTCATGCGGTGCGCATAAAGAAAGTCCGGTGATTTATTTTAGTAATGCCAGCTTGGCTCCGATCAATGATATCAAGTGTAATTGGGTGGGAAAAAATGTTTTAGGTTTGCCGCTTTTAAATCCGGGAGAAAGCCGAAGTCAATCTTTTTATATGGATAGTAATTCTGATTTTTTTGGCAATATCAATATTTCTTGGCGCAATAATAATGGCGAAAGAATTTCGCGCGAAATCAATTTTCAACCCAATAATTTGCCCAGCATTTCTGATGCAACAACCTATAATTTTATACAGCTTTATCTCGATCAGGATGAGCTTGAAATCACAACCAGCGATGCTCCAGATTTAAGCGGCAAAACGCGCAAAATGGATCGTTTATTGGCGCAATATAAAGAGGCTTACAAACAAAGCGGACATGGTGCGGTTCCTCAAAGTTCGTTGATTTCAGTGCAACATTCGCCACAAAAAGATAATTCAGTTCCTGGTTGGTTGACTAATTCTTATTAACAATCATTCTTAAATAGCAGCGAACTATCGCCATAAGAATAAAAACGATAACCGTTTGAAATGGCGTGGTTGTAAATCTCAAAAGCTTTTTCTTTCCCCACAAACGCGCAAATCAGCATAAATAAAGTTGATTTTGGTAAGTGAAAATTTGTCATCAAAATATCGACAATCTTAAATTTATAAGGCGGAAAAATAAAAATTTCGGTGTTGGTTTTTTGCGAAATTACCAAGCCATTTTCATCAGCACAAGATTCTAAAACGCGCAGTGATGTTGTGCCAACAGCGACAATTTTTTTACCATTTTTTTTAGCATCATTAATAATTTTTGCTGATTCTTCCGAAATCGAATAAAATTCTGAATGCATTTTATGATCTTGTAAAAAATCGCTGCGAACCGGCAAAAATGTGCCCGCGCCAACATTTAAAGTAACAAAAACTTTTTGGATTTTCTTTTTTTCTAATTCAGAAAAAATTTTTTCATTAAAATGAAGTCCAGCAGTTGGAGCCGCAACTGCTGTGCCGTTTGCCGCATAAATTGTTTGGTAATTTTTTAAGTCACTTTTATTTTCTTCTTCACGTTTTATGTAAGGCGGAAGTGGAATTGAGCCATATTTTTCAAGCTTGGAAAGCAATTCATTTTCAACGCAATCAAATTTAATTTTAATAAATCCATCATCAGTTTTTTCGATAACTAGAGCAGAAAAATCAGGCGCAATTTCCAAATTATCTCCAGCTTTTACTTTTTTTGCTGGGCGGCAAAGTGCTTGCCACAAGCCATCGCGCTCTTGATCTAAATTGAAATCAAGGCGGGCAGAATTGCGCGAAATTATTGCTGATAATTTGGCTTTAATCACGCGGGCATCATTAAAGACCAACACATCTCCTTCTTGCAAAAAATTGTTTAAGGAGATTACTTGTGAATCAAGAATTGACGCGCCATTAAATACCAACATTTTAGTTTCTTCGCGTGGAAAAAATGGAGCCTGAGCGATTAATTCAGGCGGTAAATCAAAATCAAAATCGGAAGTTTTTAACATGGAAAAAGATAAAACGCATTTCGGGTTCAAAGAAGTAGATCGTGACCAAAAAGCTAGCCTTGTCAAAGAAATTTTTTCGGGAGTTGCAAAAAAATATGATTTGATGAATGACTTGATGAGCGCTGGAGTTCATCGTTTATGGAAAAATAAAATGGTAGAAGAAATTAATTTTTCTGATTCAAAAAAATCTTACCGAACCATTGATTTAGCTGGTGGAACTGGCGACATTGCTTTTCGAATTTCTAAAAAAGCTCACGCTCAAAATGTAAAATGCGCAATTGATGTGGTTGATATAAATCAAGAAATGCTTGATGTGGGAAAAGATCGCGCAGTTGATTTAAATTTATTTTCGGATTTGAAATTCACTTGTTGCGATGGTGAAAAATTATGTTTTGCAGATGAAAGTTTTGATTTTTTTACCATCGCTTTTGGCATCAGAAATTTCACCAATATCAATGCAGCATTAGTTGAGGCTTATCGCGTTTTAAAACCGGGGGGAAAATTTATCTGTCTCGAATTTTCTAAAGTTAACGATTATTTTCTGCAAAAATTTTACGATGTTTATTCGTTTAATGTTATTCCTAAAATCGGTGAAATTATTTTAAAAGATCGCGCTTCTTATCAATATTTGGTTGAAAGCATTCGTAAATTTCCGACACAAGATGAGTTTAAAAAAATGATTGAAAATGCCGGATTTAAAAATGCCTCTTACCAGAATTTAACTTTTGGTGCTGCGGCAATTCATGTTGGAGAAAAATAAATGAAAAAATTTCTATTATTACCGGTTTTTTTATTAGCAGTTTCTTGCTATGGAGAGCTTGGCGCTCTCGGTTGTTCCCAGCCTTCTGAATATGAAAAAGCGCAAGCAAAATCAATGTATAATACTTCCGGCACTTCGCGGGTTGAAATTTCCGATATCCAGGCTCGCAAGATGTTCGGCTGCCATTATAATGATGGGGATAGAATTTATTCTTATAAAACTTTCTGGGGCGAAAAATTTATTTTAGTGCGTTACGGCAGGCCAATTACTTATTATGAGAATTAAGCCTGTTTAGAATGCTGGTGCTATCGAGTGGAATCGAACCACCGACCTCTTCATTACCAATGAAGTGCTCTACCCCTGAGCTACGATAGCAAAAAAAGATAAGAAATAAAAGGAAGGGCGCGCATTAAAGGGGTGAAATGATAATTGTCAATTTTTTGGATTTTTAATTAATAAAAATCATTTTTTATTTATCACTGCCACCGCCACCGCCACCTCCGCCTTTATCGCCACCTTCGTCTTTGCCGCCTCCAGAATCGCCACCACCATCGCCTCCGCCTCCGCCATTATCTGCACCCTTGTTTTCTTCACCGCCAGCGCGATCACTACCTTCACTTTTTGCAGGAGCTTCTCCAGAGGCTGATTTTCCAGAGCTGCCGCCATCTCGCGCTATTCCTTTTGCTTTATTATAAGCTGAATTAGCGGCTTTTTTGCCTCCTCGGAAGGCTCGTACTTGCGCACCTCTTATCATGCCGGCGGCTTGAGCTAGCATTGCCATAGCATTAGCTTCAGAGGATGGAAGATTGGTTCCGCCAGTTAAGGCAGAAGTGATTCTTGGTATTTCATCCATGAATTTATATAGTAAGAACATTATGAGGAATCCGCGAAGGATAGTCAAAAGTTTGGCTCTAATATCGCCAGTTAGGAGATCGAGAAGCATCGGAATTCCGATGCCGATTATTTCGAGTCCAGGAAATTTTCCGAAATTATTGAGGTTTATTAGGCAGGCAACGCTATCATTGTTTGGATCATATATTTTTTGTCCAGTTTGGTCACAGGCAGGTGCTTCGCCGTTAACGAAAGGTACGATTGTTCCGTTGGAATTTTTGCAAATCTCTTTACAAGAAATTGTTTTAGAAGGCGGATCGCCAACGAAAGTAGCACTGCCAATCATTGTTTTATCCATAACGGTACAAAATATTGCGATATAGGCAAAAAGAATCATGGGTTGGAAGCAGAAGCTGATTAAGTTGGTCAGCCATCCTTTAAAAATATTTTCTGTTTTTTTGAATAAGCAGAGTGGAATTATTAATGGCGAAACAAATACAAAAATAATGATAGAAAGGCAGGCAGAAAGAAAAATATGTAATGCACGTATTGTTGCTGCAATAAAGAAGAAGGCCATGAAGAGGACTGACATGGCAAAATAGAATCCAGGCGCACCTGTAAACCATGCGGCAAAAATCAGGGAGGCAATATTTGCAACTGAAACTTCCGGACCATATCCTAAATAACGCATAATTTTACAATCAAGCGTGTCCCATAAAGCCAAATATTCTTTGCCGTCGGGATAATTTCTGCCGCTATTATAAAGTGTGCCATCGGCAAGTGTATAAGTTCCAAATTGGCAGCCATCTTGTTTTAAAGTGTTGCTATCGAGACCGATCTTGAAGACCATTCGCGAAAATTCTGCTCCCGCTCCATAAACGCCTTTAAAGAAGCTGCTTTGCCAGGCGTCACCTGTGGCAAAATAAAGAACGACGGCAATTTTGAAGATATAAGTCAGGATATCTTTTTTGTCCCCGATGTTGTTTTTTCCAACCAAAATATTCATGCCGTAAAACATTATTGACATTGTAATCGTAAGCCTTACCAGGTTTTGCATGTTATTTTGTATCATCCCGAAGAAGGAAGTGTCTTTTACCGTATTACCTTTTTTGTAAGTGAAATTCCCATCACGAATATATTGGCCGGAAGGACAAGAGCCATCCAATGATGGATATTCATTGGTATTTTGGCAAGTACTGTGGCCGGCACGATTATAGAAAAGATTTTCCAAAGTTTCTTTTACGCATTGAGCAATTGGTGCGCTAAAATGTCTTTGGCTGCCAAGAATAAATCCGCCATTGAAGGCGGTTTTGTTTTGAGAATCGCCCACAAAATTTATGCAGGCATCAGAAAAATATGGAGATCCTAAACCGCTTTGATAAGGGAAGGGGGTATTAGAAGTTTTGGTGCAGTGAGTTAGATATTGGCAATAATTTCGGCACTTGCCGGCTTTCTCATTTATGATACAATCATCATCTCTGATTTCGCTATAATTACTGCAATTTCCGGCTTCACTAGCAGTACTGATCTGATCTTGTGTAATCATTGTCCATCTGCCTTGCGAACTACTCCATATGCCATCCTTATAATAATCGCAATATTCTGTTCCGCCACTGAGTGCAAAATTATATGGGCATAAACTGTAAGACTCGGCACAAATTAATTGATCGGAAGTCAAAGCTTTGGTAGAGAAATGTATGCCTTTTATCCCGCATATTGAGCCGGCTCTACAAAAGACATCACTTCCGGAATAGTGAATACAAATATAATTCTGACTTCTTGATTGGCAGCAACTATAAGCTTTTTGAAAATCATCAAGACGGCCTTGTGTAGCTGGAGAGCCGGTTCCGGGATCGTTTGATCCGGCAGGAAGAAAATATCTTTTACAGTTAAAATTGCCGGCTTCCAGACCTTTAAGATAGTACTTTTGTCTTGGATATTTTTCGTAAGCCTGATCGGTTTTTGATGCTGCTGGATCTCTACATGATTCTCCTCCGTCACTGGGATTATCTTCAACTTCAACTCCACCATAAAACCACTCGCGATATGTTTTGTCGCCATAGTTAATACTAAGTTTGGGAGAAGAATCACGTATATAACCTTCAACTGCTAATTGTACGGTTTGTTTGTAACTGGGAGTGCTCATATCATATTTTTTGACATTCGGTCCCATCCAGTTTGAGCCGCAAACGTGAGAATCATCATAAACGCCTTTAGCGATTCCATAAATGATGGCAATTTGTGCCATTGCTGTAGCAAAATTGCCAGCACCAACAGCAAGGGTGGTCTGGCATTGAGTATTGCCGGTCGCGGCTTTAACAGATGCTCTGATCAGGTCAATTGAATCCTGAATTGGCGAAGGAGTTATTCTTGGTATTGAGCTTCCTGACCCGCAAACTCGGTTCATATTTGCAATAGCAAGTTTTACAGTAGCATAAATTGAGATTGCTACATAAGTGCATACTGGGTTCGATAAATTAAATTCTACATCTTTACCACCAGAGGTTGGATCGAATAGCAAAGTTTCAGGTCGGCCAGAGGCACTACAACTGCGGGTTCGGCCTACGCCATATGCAGTTGCATCTTCGGCAAAAGAATTTTTTAGGGAAGAAAAAAGAATCGAAAAAACAGCCACCACAAAAACCAGAGCGCGGAAAGTTTTTTGCCAAGATTTTTGTTCTAAATTTTTCACCTATTTTTTATTTTTTATTTGCCGCGACTACGTTCGTAATAAATCGGAAGCCAATCATCAGGATTTTCACCAACTTCTTCGATGATTTCATCCATGATACGCACAGTTTCAGCGCGTCCGGAAAGAACCCGAATCGTGTCATCCATTCCGCTTAAATCGATACGGGCAATTACGCCATCATTATCTTGTTTAACCAAGAAGAAGCGTGTTGATGGATCAGTAGTTTTAACTAGATTGAATTCGCGTTCCGATAACATAAAAACTTCGCGATAAAGTATAGTTGCTTTTAAATTGGGTAAGAAAATTTGTGTAGCAGTTTGTTGCACCAACGTGTCGGAAATACTACTTTTGGCGGCGTCTTCCACGGATTGTGTGGCAAATACTACGAAAGTGTTGAGTTTTCTTAAAACTTTTAGCCAGTCTTTAATTTTTGGCGCAAAAACCGGATTGCCAATTAAGGCCCAAGCTTCATCCAGAACCAGCATGGTTGGAGAGCCATCAAGTGAAGTTTGAATACGGTGAAAAAGATAAAGCAGAACCGGACCGATACTGACTTTATCCTGCAAAATATGCGCCATCTCAATACCAAAACTGCGGGCGGAAGTGAAATCAATTAAATCATCTTCATTATCAAAAAGTTTAGAGTGCGAACCTCCGGTGTGCCACATGGAAAGGCGGCCAGCTAAAGTTCCGGGGCCGCCCAAGCCCATGAAAGGCGCGATGTTGCGCAATCTTCTTTGTTCTTTTGGTAATTTATAATTACCTTGCACAGCTTCATTGATACGTTCAACTTCATGTGCTGGTAAAGGCGTGTCGCCAACCATTACCAAAGCTTTCATAAATTCGATTAAAAATGAACGATTGGTGCTGTTATCTTCAAGTTGAAATGGATTAAAGCCGGAAGTTTTAGCGGCGTTTGGAATTATGTAGCGGCCGCGAATGGCGCGGATAAAAATTTCGGCACCGCGATCTTTATCGAAGAAAAATAATCGGCAGTTAAATTTTTGGGCTTGGGCGCAAAGAAAGTTTAAAAGTACTGTTTTACCAGCTCCCGTTGGACCAATAATCATACTATGGCCAACGTCGCGAACGTGGAAACTAAAGAAATAAGGTGTTCCCGAAACTGTGTTTAAAACCGTAACCGCATCGCCCCAATGATTTTTCTTTCTTTTTCCAGAAGGATAATTGTGAAAAGATGCAAAAGACGCGATATTCAAAGTGTTCACAACACTACGGCGCGCCATATATTCAGCATTGCAAGGAAGTTGCGCCCAAAAAGCCGGTTCAAGATTCATTTTTTCACGAACACCTGTAATACCAGTGTTTGAAAGTTCGACTACCGCAAGAGATAAAGCGCTTTCTAAAGCTTTCGGCGTGTCTTCAATGCAAAGAACAGTCATATGGTGATTGCCAAAACCAAATTCGCCACTCATCGCAGAATCTAGAGCCGAGTCAATTTCCTGAATTTGCGAAACCGCAACGTCTTCCGATTGTACGAGACGACGTTGTTGCAATTGCATCGAGCTAATTGCCACCATGCGGTTAATGAAAGAAAATGACTGGCTTATAATAAGCTCAAAAGGCATTTGCATGAAACCGTCAAAAACGCCGGCGTGAGTTGAAGGTCGATATTCTTTGATCGAAACGAGACCGGCATATTTCACAGCGTGCGGATGATGAGCTTCAATTGACTTATTTCCAAAATAAAGACGGCTTACCGGCAAATGATGTGAAATTTGGCCCAAAGGCACAGTCATTGGTTGCGAATAGCCACAATTTACAAGGCGCGATAAAAATTCTAGGATTTCAGAAGTAATACCATCTTCTGTTTCGGCTAATCCTAAAACGCGCGGGCCATAGTTTCCAAAGCCATTTAGAATTCGTTCTGTCATCTCATCAAGTTCATCATAACCGTCGCGCATGTAATTTTCCCACGAAGTTTTATCGGCTTTATGCTGCAATTTCTTGGCCATATGCTCAAGAACTGCAATACCGGAAGTGTCAGAACCTCTTACTAAAGTAAAATAATGTTCATTGATAAAACTTTTGTCATTTGAGTGTTTTTGCGCCCATTCGCGGTTAACACGATCAGAAAATTTTTCTGGCATTTCGCCATCAGGAAAACCTTTTTCTTTGCGGCGAATGGTATGAAAATGTAAAGTAAAATTGCCGGAAGACATCCCTTTTAAAAGGTTGTTTCGAGCATTTTTCTTAAGGTCAATATCAATATCATCAGCAGTTTCAAAGGCGAAGCCCTTGATTTTAATGACGCGAACTAATTCTTCTTTGTGGGTTAAAATCGTGTCTGAATTCCAGTGGCAGCGATAGGGAATAAAATGCGCCGCCGAAACTTCGCCTTTCGTGATTTTCTCTTTCGCTGGTTTAACGGTTGTGATGCGCATTAATTATGAATTTGACAGGAAATTTGGAATTCTTTTTAAACTATTTTTATGAGGCAAAAAGTAAAGTAATGAGTTTAGACGCTGTTAGCTAATTATTTTTATTCCATATTTCGTCCTATTTCGGCTTATTTTTTGGTAAAATCTGGAATAAAAATAATTAGCTAACAGTGTCTAGTTTTAAGTAGTTTGAAAATGTCGATCTTTTTTTAGAGATAACCAAAGTAAAAACGCCAATCCCGGAAGTGCCAAAAAAGTTGAGAAAATAAAAAATTGATACCAGCCCAAAGTCTGAGCAAAAATCCCGGAACTAGAAGTTAAAACTGAACGCGCTATCGTTGAAAAAGAAACCAAAAGGGCATATTGCGTGGCGCTGAAAGCGATGTTACAAAGGCTACTTAAATAGGCTACAAAAACGGCATCGCCAATTCCGCCGCTCAAATTTTCGATGAAGATTACGAAATAAAGAGATTCAACATTATAACCGGTTTGCGCTAGATAAGAAAAAGCTAAATTAGAAAACATTTGCATTAATCCAGCGATCCAAAGTGAGCGCATAATGCCAAGTTTTTTCACTAAAATGCCGCCTAAAAAAACTCCAAATAATGTCGCAAAAAGCCCAAAAGTTTTTACAATGCTGGCAATTTCAATTTTGGAAAAACCGATTTCGAGCAAAAAAGGTAAAGTTAAATTTCCAGCAAAAGCATCGCCTAATTTAAACAAAATTATAAAGGCCAAAACCACATACCATTTGCTGTGATGACTAAAGTCGCGGAGTGGATCGATTACTGAAATTTTAAACCAGCTGCTAAAATCATGGCTTTTTTGTACAAAATCTTTTCTGGTTTCTTCGGCTAAAATTGTAATTAAAATCGTACTTACCATGCAGGCAGCCATTACAAAATAAACTATATCCCAACTGATTAATTCTGCTAAAATTAGGGCTCCAGCGCCTGAAATTAACATGCCAATTCGATAGCCATAAACATAAAAACTTGCAGCCAAACCCTGATTTTCTTTGTCAAATAATTCAATCCTGTAACCATCAATTACAATATCTTGTGACGCGGAAGCGAAGGCGACTAAAAATGCAAAAATGGCGATGACACTAATATTGCCAGAAATTCCTGAAACCCCTAAAAGCGCAATAAAAATAACTAAAAATATCTGACTTAAAATGATCCAAGATTTTCTTTGTCCAACAAGTTTGGTTAAAAATGGAACTGCACAAGAATCAATAATTGGCGCGAAGCAGAGTTTTAAAGTATAAGGCAAACCAATAAGCGAGAAAAAACCGATAGTTTTTAAATCAAAACCTTTATCAAGTAATAAGGCTTTTAAGGTTGAAAGAATTAGCGCTAAAGGCAAACCACTAGAAATTCCGAGGAAAAAAATTATCAAAAAATTTTTAACCGATTTTTGCATCATCATCAATTTATTTTAGATTTAAGATTTAAGATTTAGGGTTGGTCAAATAAATCTTAAATCCTAAATCTTAAATCCTAAATCTTTTCTTATGCTTGATCACAAAGATTCTTCTATGCTTTACGGAACAACAATTCTTTCCGTGCGTAAAAATGGTAAAGTTGCAATTGCAGGCGATGGACAGGTTTCGCTTGGCTCTACGGTTTTAAAATCTAATGCTAAAAAAATTAGAAAATTGGGTGATGGTTCAATCATCGGCGGTTTTGCTGGTGCTACGGCAGATGCTTTTACTTTATTTGAAAGACTTGAAGCAAAATTAGAGCAATATCCCAATCAGCTAATGCGCGCTTGCGTTGAGTTAGCAAAAGATTGGCGTACAGATAAATATTTGCGCCGCCTTGAAGCAATGATGATTGTAATTGATAAAAATGTGTCGCTAGTTTTAACCGGAAATGGTGATGTTTTAGAACCGGAAGATGGAATTACTGGAATTGGTTCTGGTGGAAATTTTGCTCTTGCAGCGGCGCGAGCTCTATTTTCAATTGATGATATGTCGGCGGAAGAAATTGTAAAAAAATCAATGAAAATCGCCGCTGATTTATGCGTTTATACTAACAATAACATTGTAATTGAAACTTTATAAATAATGAAAATTTCCAAAATTATTCTTTTTCTGGTCAGCTTTTTTATCTTTGTAAATCAAGCTGGCGCGACAGTTTCTTTTTCAATTAAAGATGAAGAAATTCCAAGAACCAAAATTTTATTTTTTGGTTTTGATTCAAGTGATCCGCGTTTAAAAAGTGATAGTTTTGAGATTTTTGAACGCATCAGAAAAAATTTAAAAACCACTGATCTTTTTGAAATAATTAAACAATCCGGTCAGATCGATGTTGCAGTTCCGGGTAAAGCGCCAATTGTTTCGCAGGAAAATTTAAGTGTCGAATCAGTTCCAAATTTTGATAAATATAATAAGGCCGGAATTGGTGCGCTGGTGATTGTGCAGTTTAATTATGATGTCAGTGGCAATATCGAAATGCGGATCAGAATGTGGGATGTTTTGGATCAACGACAATTATTTGGTAAATTTTACACCGCTTCCAAAGACAATCAGCGCAAGATGGCAAACCTGATTTCTAACGAAATTTATAAAGCAATTACCGGCGAAAAATCGGGAAATTTTACCACTCAAATTGCCTATGTTTCAGAAAATGGGCCGGTAAATAAACGCGTTAAAAAAATCGCAATGATTGATTTTGATGGCGAAAATCAACGCGCTTTAAGCGATGGCCGCGAACTGGTTTTAACTCCGATTTTTTCTAAAAAACCTAATGAACTTTTTTACTTACGCTATTTTGAAGGCAAGCCGCAAATTTTTTCGATGGATTTACGAAATTTACGCAGCAAAAAAGTTGGCGGTTTCCGCGGTACAACATTTGCCCCAAGCGTTAATCCAAAAGATCCAAACCAACTTTTACTCTCAGCGATTGTTGACGGAAATAGTGATATTTATGAGCTTGATATTGATGGAAATTCGGCGCGCCGCTTAACCAAAAGTTCGGCGATTGATACAACGCCATCTTATTCACCGGATGGAAAATTTATAACTTTCGCTTCCGATCGCGATTCTGGTCAGCAAATTTATGTGATGGATAAAGATGGTTCTTCAGTTGCACAAATCAGTTCTGGAAATGGTTCTTATTCAAAACCAATGTGGTCGCCGGACGGCAAGTTGATTGCTTTTACCAGAATTAAAGGTGGGCAATTTTACATCGGTGTTATGGCGCCAAATGGTAAAGGCGAAAAATTATTGACCAGCAGCTTCTTGGCTGAAGGCGCGAAATGGTCGCCAAATGGTCGTTATTTAATTTATTCCAAGAAAAAAGGTTCTTACGGACGCGATTCAATTCCGAGACTTTTTATTATCGACGTTATTACTGGTTATGAAATTGAAGTGCCAACTCCTCAAAATGAAGGCGCGACGGATCCGGATTGGGTGTAATTAAAAATGCTGTCGCATTTTTAGAGAGATCAAAAATCCGGCACTTAAGAGCGGTCTTAAGTGCCTATAGTTACGTATGTACATTAAATATACTTGGACGGATTTTTTGTTAAGCTTCATACTTCTAAAATCGTCATCCTGAACTTGATTCAGGATCTATCCGATCTTTTTTTAAAAATAAAAACCTTAATGTTTTTCTATTTTACCAAACGCGTTTTACTAATCATTCCGACGCTTTTCATAATCATGCTAATAAATTTTATGATTATCCAAACCGCTCCGGGTGGACCGGTGGAGCGGTTTTTGGCGCAGATTAATCATACTAAAGTTAGCGGTGAAGTTAGTTCGGGTGGAGTTGTTGATATAAAAAATTTTAACTCTGATTCTTCTTCATCCTTTAAATATCAAGGTGCTAGCGGTGTTGATCCGGAAATAATTTCCAAAATAGAAAAACTTTATGGCTTTGATTTACCATTATGGCAGCGTTTTTGGTTGATGGTAAAAAAATTTGCTACTTTTGATTTTGGCGACAGTTTTTACCAAGATAAAAAAATCACTACTTTAATTTTAGAAAAACTTCCAGTTTCAATATCCATAGGTCTTTGGACGACATTATTGGTTTATCTAATTTCAATTCCTTTGGGCATAAAAAAAGCTATAAATGACGGTTCAAAATTTGATTTATGGAGCAGCAGTTTAGTAATTTTTTTCCACGCTATTCCTTCATTTCTTTTTGCGATTTTGTTAATCGTGCTTTTTTCTGGTGGAAATTTCTTAAACATTTTTCCTTTGCGGGGCTTGGTTTCAGAGAATTTTCAGGAATTAAACTGGTGGCAAAAAATCGGTGATTATTTCTGGCACATGACTTTGCCAATCATCGCGATGGTAATTGGTGGATTTGCTTCACTAACATTTTTTGTAAAAAATTCCTTCATCGAAGAAATAAATAAACAGTATGTACTAAGTGCCTACGCTAAAGGCTTAAACCAAAATCAGGTTTTGTACCGCCATGTTTTTCGTAATGCCATGATGATTGTAATCGCCGGTCTTCCTTCGGCTTTGATTGCAATTTTATTTACCAGTTCAATGTTGATCGAAGTCATTTTTTCACTCGATGGCATGGGTTTTTTGGGTTATGAAGCGGCGTTGTCTCGCGATTATCCTGTAATGTTTGCAACGCTTTACATTTTCACATTACTCGGCTTAATTACAAATATCATAAGCGATTTAACCTACAAAATTGTAGATCCGCGCATAAATTTTAATAAATTATAATGGACGATTTAACCACTTTCTACTTGTTCTTAGTCATATTTTTAATGATAATTTCAGCGTTGTTTGCCTGCTCTGAAACTTCTATTACTGCGGCATCGCGCGCTAAAATTCACCGTTTGGCAAATGAAGGAAGCAAGAGGGCTAAAAAATTAGAGAAGCTTTTAAAGTCGCGCGAAAAAGTTATCAGCACTATGTTGATCGGAAATAATGCGGTTAATATTTTAGCTTCTGCTATTGCCACCAGCGTGTTGATTGAACTTTTTGGTGACGCAGGATTATTATATGCAACTGTCGGCATGACAATTATTGTTTTACTTTTTGCGGAGATTGCTCCCAAAACTATTGCCCTAAAATCTCCCGATAAAATCGCATTATTTCTCGCGTCATTAATTGATTTTTTAGTAAAAATGTTAAAGCCTGTTGCAGACTTAAGTCAAAAGCTGGTTGATTCTGTGGTCGATCTTTTTTTCCCCAAAAGTTACAAAACTTCCAAAGGTGAAGAGTTAGAAGAAATTCGTGATGCCGTTGATTTGAAGCATAAAGAAGGTTCAATTTTTAAATATGACAAAGATTTAATCGATGGCGTGTTGGATTTATCAGACACTGAAATCAGTGAAATCATGGTTCATCGCAAGGAAATTGAATCGATTAATGCTGATCTACCAATTATGGAAATTGTGCGCAATGCGTTGGAAATTAGTTATACGCGAATTCCTTTGTGGCGCGGCAATAAAGAAAATATTGTAGCGATTTTAAATGTTAGAAAATTGCTGAAAGCATTGCATTTTTACAAAGGAAGTTTTGATAAATTTGATATAAATTCTGCAACTTCCGAGCCTTGGTTTATACCTGCAAGTAATAGTTTACGTTCACAGCTTTTTGCTTTCAGAAAAAAGAAAAAAAGATTTGCCTTGGTGGTTGATGAATATGGCTCACTTCTAGGGCTGGTAACGCTGGAAGATATTTTGGAAGAAATTGTCGGCGAGATAAAAGAGCAAGATGACGAATCAGAAATTAATATCATAAAAATTAAATCTGGCGCTTATAAAATTGCTGCCAAATCATTGATTCGTGATATTAATAAAAAACTAGATTGGGATTTATTAGAAGATGATCACGCCTACAACCTAGCTGCTTTTATAATTAATAATTTAGGCCGGATTCCTGATGAAAAAGAGAATTTTGTGATTGAAGGATATTATTTTGAGATCTTAAAAAAACGTAATCACGATTTGATTTTGGTGAAAATGAAAAAGGTCAACAAAGAGAAATAAATGAAGTGATGATTAGGGATCCTGAAACAAGTTCAGGATTGACTGCTTTGGCAGCGACCTTCCCACATAACGTCATCCTGAACTTGTTTCAGGATCTAAGGCATAATTAAAAAAATGGGGGGCTAAAAATCCACTTTTCGCCCCCAGTTTCAAGGCTTTCCAAGTTTTTTCTATTCTCTCCGAATAGAAACCTCTAAATTCCAGTCAAAAAACATGACTAAAAACTTGTCCAAAATGT
>CAIZZE010000010.1 GCA_903937405.1 uncultured Alphaproteobacteria bacterium
AAATTCCGTAGCCTTTGTAATCAGAATCTACCTCAAGCCTTTCTAGCTCAATTCGCACCGAATCCAAATTCCACAAATTCAAAAACTTACGGTAAATGTGAGCGGAGAAAACAAGATCTTCCAAACAGACCATCTCAATTTAAAGCGAGAGGATTTTAGAGGGGATTTGGGGGTTGGGTTTGCGACAGTGCCAACATCTAGACTTTCTTCATTTAACATTTCTGACTGCTGCGTCATTTCTTAAAAATAACAAACCGCATTTTTATTAAATTAATTCTGCGGTTTTAAAATTTTCTTCACCTCGGCCACAGTAATATTTTTACCACTTTCTTGAATGTAAATTTCCACCATTTTCACCGCATTCATAACTGCATCGAAACTTCTTTCAATATTATCACTTATAAAATCAATGACTTGGCGCGAAGGCTTGATTTGTCTGCGTGAAAAAGCATTGGTCAAAAGCTGTTTCATTGATTCATGAGATGGATTTTTTATTTCAACCGTAAAAATATTTTTCAGGCGCGAAGCTAAATCTTTTAAAGCAAATTTTGGTGCAGATCGGGCGCTTAAAATTAAAAAAGCTTCAGCTTCAACTGCAGAATTAATTAAGCGCAAAATCAATTCTTCGTCTTGAAAATCATCAATATTTTCTAAAATATAAAAGCGATTGGGCACAAAAAAACTAACCGGATTTACGCCGGAAATTGTTTCTTTATTTAAAAATTCTGCTTGTGCCTCAAGGGCAAAAATATGAAGTAAGTGGCTTTTTCCGCAAGCCTTTGCGCCCTTGATAATCAAGGATGGAAATTGAGAATGACGAAAATCTTTTTGGGCGAAAAATTTTTTAAAAAAATTTACCGCAGCAGAATTTTCTTCCAACAACAAAAAGTCTTCTTCTAAAAAAAGATTCGGTTTTTCATCACTCTGGAAGGAAAAAGAAAGCTGGGCCAATTATTCTAAAACCTTTGGAACCGCGAAATATCCATATTTCGCATCTTTGGAATTTTTCAAAACATCTTCGGCAATATTACCATCCATAACTTCATCCTTGTTTAAACGAAGCGGCTCATTGTAAAGATCGGTTAAAGGCTCAACATTGTCGGTGTTTACTTCATTGAGTTTTTCAACCCAATTAATAATACCACCAACTTGACTTGCCAAAACTTCACGCTTTTCTTCTGACACTTCAATTCTTGCTAAACGAGAAACTTTTTTGATATCTTCTTTAGTAACTTTTGACATAAGTTTTTTTTAAAAATTAAAATTTTGTAAATGATTTTTAATATCTCCGACCAATTAAATCAAGCTTTGCCAGCGAAAGGTCGTTTAATGGCGTTAGATGTTGGAACCAAAAGAATTGGCGTTGCTCTTTGTGATGAATCGCGATTTTTAGCCACACCAAAATTGATTATAAACCGCTTAAGCAATCAACAGGATTTTGAAAAAATTGCGAAATTTATTGCAGAAAATCAAGTTGTAGCAGTGATTATCGGAAGACCGTTAAATATGGATGGAAGTGCAATTCCAATGACCGAATTCTGCGAAAGATTTGCTCAAAATTTTGATACTTTTTTAGGGGAAAAATTCCCAATTTTTCTTTTTGAAGAAAGATTAAGCAGCTTTGAAGCCAGAGAAATCAATGCTTCCGGCGGAATTTCACGCAAGAAAGATAAATTTATTGATGACATCGCCGCGAGCATTATTTTGCAGCATTTTTTAGATGATATTACTTGAGCGATAGTTTTCACTCCTGCTTCAAGAATATCCAAAAAATGAATAAACCCTAAAAAAATTTACTATTGAGGAACACAATCCGATCCCGATATTACAAATCCAGCTGGACAAGAAAAGGTGCCGGCTGGATATCTTATAACCACAATACCACTTCCACCTGTTCCCGATAGAGTGTTCTGAGCAGCGCCTCCTCCTGATCCTGTGTTAGCGGTGGCATTAGATGCAGTTGTGTTGCTGGCATTGCCCGTTCCATTTCCAGTTCCACCAACACCGCTACTTGTAACGCCGCGAGCGCCACCACCACCAACAACCATAATTTGTACTGTTTTTGCAGCGCTGCAATTCAAAGATCCTGAAGCAAGAAATTTATGAATTACTTGGCCTACAACTGTTGTGGTGTCTGGCGTGTTGCCCGTACAATTTGGTGAACTGATTTTACAGGATTTATCAATGAAAAAAGTTCGATCAGAGCTACAAGTATAAGTCATAATACCAGTGTAATTATTGGCGGTATCATTGCAGGTCAAAGTTGAAGATCCAACATTAACTGCAGATGTTCCAGTAACACGCTTATTAGCCGGAACCGTGCATACAAGTACGCAAGTTCCACCACCTCCAGAAACGTAATTGTTAGCCGCATCACATGTTGAACATCCAGCACCAGTATATCCAGTTGCACAAGCGCATGTTCCTGTAATCGCAGTTCCACCGGAGCAAGTTGCAGTAAATGGAGTCGAAGAATAATGGTTTGCAGTGTCGCAAGTTATTGAAACTGGACCAGCTGATACAGTTCCCGTGCTTGGGCTTCCTCCAGTTACTGTATAACTACAATTCCGAATACATACTCCACCCGATAAAGAATATCCAGCTCCACTATTACATCCACACATGCTTGGAGAAGATGTCAAAACTCCAGTCCCAGATCCGCAACTTAATGTCACAGTTCCGCTGTAACCCGTCACTCCACACGTCCCAGTTACATTTGATGCGCCATCTGATACTGTGCTTGGAGAAGAAAGTCCAACTACACTCGATGTACTACAATCCATCGTGCAGCCATTCGTAGTTACAATACCATTTATGCAAGCACCGCTCGCTGTTGTGGTTCTATTTATTTTAGT
>CAIZZE010000011.1 GCA_903937405.1 uncultured Alphaproteobacteria bacterium
AAGCTGTTTTGCTAGCTCTAATAATCCTAGTTTTGGTTTGATTATTTTTTGTGTTAATGTTGACATAAATACTCCTGTAAATTTTGTTTTTGTTAGTTGAACAATTTTACAGAATGTCGGATTAAATTTAAACTATTACATCTTATGAAAATTTTTCTAAATCTCGCATTCTTAATTTTTCTTACTCTTTTTTCTCACGCAGCTTTCGCCGACACTGACACCACAATTGTTAGCTTAGTTCCTAAAGAAATTTACGGCGCAAAAACTGAAAATATAAAAATTCGTATCGGAAATGGCGGCGCCGGTCCAACTGGAATTTTGCGCGCTTTAGCTGAAGATTTTATCAAAGATAGCGGCGTCGATTATTCAATCGCCTGGTATCAAGACATTAGCCCCAACACTTTAAAACAATTAAAAAATGGCACAATTGACATCGCTTTGGTTTATGAAAAATCACAAGGCGATCAGGCGCAAAAAGAAGGTTGGGCTATGAATTACACGCCAGTTTTTAATGATCATTTTTTAGTTGTCGGGCCAAAAACAAATCCGGCGAAATTAATCCAAAGCGATTCGGCAATTGTAGCTTTTTCAAAAATTGCCGCTTATGGAAAAAAGAAAATGCAAAATGTTTTTTTATCGCGCGATGATAATTCAGGAACCAATATTAAAGAACTTGAAATCTGGCGCATGGCGAAATTAGCGCCGGCAGAAACTGAGCCGAACTGGTATTTTAAATATCATGTTTTTCCTAAAGACGCGCTTTTATACGCTGATAAAAATTCTCTTTATCTTTTAACTGATTTTGGAACTTGGCTTTCAAATAAAGATTTCACAACCAATTCCCAAATTTATTCGCAAGGCGGAGAACAATTGCTAAATCAATGTTTTGCATTGCTTGGAAACCAACCACGAAGTGAGGCAATCGCATTTTTAAATTATTTAAAAAGTGAACGAGCGCAAAAATTAGTTGCTAAATTCGGCACAGAAAAATATGGAGAGCCTTTGTTTACAGCTGCGAAACAGATGGATTTTTAACTTACATGTAAAAACTCAAATTTCTTTTGCACCAAGTCATTAAATTTTTTCTCGTCAATTTCGCCTAAAATTTCTTTCATCGTTGTCACGCCAAATTCCTTGATTCCGCAAGGAACAATATTGTCAAAGCCAGCCAAATCTGGCTTTAAGTTAATTGCAATTCCGTGGTAACTTACCCATTTTTTGATTTTAATTCCGAGCGCGGCGATTTTTTTTTCAACACCATTTTCATCTGTAGCCCAAATTCCAACACGACCTTTTCTAATTTCACCTTTAATTCCAAATTCTGCCAAAATCTCAATTACCCAATTTTCTAAAAACTCAACAAAGCGCGCTACATCTGGTTTTTGGGGCGCAAAAAACTTTTTTAAATCGAGCATCACATAAATAATTTTCATTCCGGGGCAATGGTAAGTATATTTTCCACCGCGATTAGTTTGAAAAATCGGAACGTCGGTTTTGTTTAACATATCTGATTCTTTAGCGCTAATTCCCGCCGTATAAACCGGAGGATGTTCTAACGTCCAAATCATTTGCGGCGCAGTTTCGGCAATAATTTCTTCAACGCGTTTTTGCATAAATGCCAGCGCATCTTCAAAATGCACTAATTCCTCGCTGAAACGCCACTCAATATTGGACAAATTCTTTTGGCTCATTATAAAAAATTTTAATAAAAATTTGATTAACCTATAAATTGCAAAATTCCTCGCTATGATCGGAAAACTCCGCGGTTTTATTGATTCAATCACTGAAGACAAGTGCATAATCGACGTTAATGGCGTTGGCTATGTCGTTTTTTTATCTGGCAAAACTGCCAATTTATTAAAAACTTTTCCTCGCGACAAAGAAATTTCTCTGACCATTGAAACCGCCGTTAAAGAAGATGCCATCGAACTTTATGGCTTTATTTCTGAAATCGAAAAAATTTGGTTTTTAGAACTGACAAAAGTTCAAGGCGTTGGCAATAAAATGGGTCAAAAAATTTTAAGTGCCTTAACGATTGAAGATTTGGCAAAAGCATTAATTTCTTCCGATATCAAAACATTTTCCAATATTTCGGGAATTGGGCCAAAACTAGCGACAAGATTAACTACCGAATTAAAAAATAGCCCGAAAAAACTGGGAATTGATCTTGGTTTTGATGTGCAGAAATCGGAAAATCTTGCTGAAATTTCCGGCAATGAAATTGCGAGTGATGCACTTTCAGCTTTAGAAAATCTAGGTTATCGCAAACATGATTGTTTGCGCGTGATTAACTTTTTAATTGAAGGAAATTCTAAAATTACTTTGGAAAATTTGATTACTTCCAGCTTGCGGGAATTGAGTAAGAATAAGTTTTAAACTATTTGATAAATCCGAGTGGACCCCGTCGTGAAGACGGGGTGACAAAAGTTGAATGTATTTACATAAAACATACTCGATGTTACTGCGGGCAATGCAAAGCATTGTCACCCCGTCTTCACGACGGGGTCCACTCGGATTACAAAAATATTCCAAGATTCACTTAAATAAAAAATGTCAAAAAACGAAATCCTAAATCCCATCAAACTAGAAGAAGAGCGTAACGACAATATTTTGCGCCCGAGCTATTTGCGTGATTTTTTAGGGCAAGAAAGACTCAAAGAAAATCTCGAAATTTTCATTCGCGCCGCCAAAAATCGCGGCGACGTTTTAGATCACACTTTATTTTACGGCCCTCCCGGACTCGGCAAAACAACGCTTGCCCAAATTATCGCTCACGAAATGGGCGTTGGTTTTCGTGGCTCTTCTGGGCCTGTAATTACCAAGTCTGGCGACTTGGCAGCACTTCTTACCAACTTGCAGGAAGGCGATGTTTTTTTCATCGATGAAATTCACCGTTTAAATAAAAATGTTGAAGAAGTGCTTTATTCGGCAATGGAAGATTTCAAACTCGACATCATCATCGGCGAAGGTCCAGCGGCACGCGCCATTAAAATTGATTTGCCAAAATTCACGCTGGTTGGTGCTACAACTCGTATCGGATTAATCGCCAATCCGCTCAAAGATCGTTTCGGAATTCCACTGCGCATTAATTTTTACACCGATTTGGAACTTGAACAAATCGTGCTGCGCGATTCTAAAATTTTAAATATTGAAATTGAAAAAGACGGCGCTTTTGAAATTGCTAGAAGATCGCGCGGAACACCAAGAATCGCCATTCGTCTGCTTAAAAGAGTTCGCGATTTTGCTTCTGCCACCAATGAAAAAATCATTACTAAAAAAATTGCCGACTCTTCCTTAAAGCGTTTAGAAATTGACTCAATCGGTCTTGACTCTTCCGATTATCGCTATTTGCTTTTCATCGCCAAAAATTATCGCGGCGGCCCAGTTGGAATCGACACAATTGCTTCGGCAATTTCGGAGGAAAAAGATTCGGTTGAAGATACAATTGAGCCTTATTTAATCCAAAAAGGTTTCGTTGAAAAAACACCCCGCGGGCGAGTTTTAACGGATATTGCGCTTAAACACTTAGGAATTGAGTTATAAACTAATTTAACAAAAGATCAAAAATGACAAAACCAAATTGGTACGCAGAAAAATGGACTGATGACGAAAATACAGAACTGGCTGATTCTAAAAATAATGGCGCTGCAGCTTCAAGGATAACTAGAGCAGGGTTTTATATCAATTATTGTGGAGGTGATTTTAAAGGATTAGGAGTCAGAACTAAAAATTCTTCGGGCTCATGGGAAGACACAGCAAAACTTGCCCAATTTACAGAAAAATTTCCATTTTT
The DNA here is from genome assembly GCA_903937405.1 of uncultured Alphaproteobacteria bacterium. Lineage (GTDB taxonomy): Bacteria > Pseudomonadota > Alphaproteobacteria > Rickettsiales > UBA1997 > UBA2645. The sequence goes on from CAIZZE010000011.1 coordinate 3,794, forward strand.
TCAGCCCATAAGCGGGGATGGATTTTGTGGATTACATTCTGGCATTGTAGGAACTTTAGCTAAATGTGTTGATAATCCATATCACTTTAAACAATTTAAAGACAACCTCACAAAATGGCCAGACAATTTACCTGCAGACAAAAAAGCAAAAGCCCAAGCAACTATCAACAAAGTTCTTGCCAAAATTCCACAAGAAAATCTTAGCTATCAAGAATTTTATGATTTGGTAAATCATAGTTCTAATACTGATAATATATCCAAACAACTTTCTGTAGCTTTATATATGAATGCAGATTTATCATCTTTTGAAGAAGATATAGATACGCAAAATTCTGCGAAAAATTCTGGAATTAATAATGTTAATTTCATTACCGCAGGCGCGGTAACTCACATATTAGGACCAATATCTCCTTTTGGAATTATTGCTTTAAACAACGACACATATTCAATTGATAAAATATTGGATGAAGAGCTGGAAGAAAATAGTGTCTATATTGTTGGTTATGGTGGCCATTTCGATCTCTTGCATTCAAAATTAGATTATAATTTGGATGAAGAGATTGCTAAAATTGAACTTGAGGCCGCTAAAGCAGCAGGTGCTAATACTACAGAAAAAAATACGGCCCTGACTGCCGCTTCGCAACGCAAAAGGGAAAGCAAAATAATAGAAGTTTATAAAAATAAGGTTGATGATATTTGGAAGAGGCTAATTATCGCAGATCAAAGAACTTTAGAAATTCTTGGATTTGGTAAGTATGAAAAAACAGAAGATTCATCTACAGATTTTTTGTCCTCTCTAACTTCTGAAGGTGCAGCACTTTTTCCAAAGTTACTCAACACTAGAACAATGGTTGAAGATGCTATAAAAAGAATCACTTACAACAACCCAAAAACAGAAGGGCATCAAAAACTCATAATTAAATCTACAACCCACACCGAAAAAGTAAGTTCTACATTCCAAAGCATAAAAGCCCGCAATAAACCAACCTTTGCCTACACTGATCGCGAGATTGATGCTGCTAATTGCGCCAGAAATATAGAAGCTGGGATTAAATATTTTAAAAATAGCAAGGGACAAGAAAGTGGTATTTTATTACAAAAAAACGGAAAACCTTTAACTGGAAGTAATGGCGTTCAAACAATAATAGAAATGCCCGCTTGCGCTGTGGATCAAGGATCGCCAATTAGTTTATATCTGGCGACTCAATTAGAACATTTGGAAGACTTTACTAAAACTAGTCCCAATCCTTATCCTGTAAAAATTTTATTCCCCTACAAACTACAGTCATGGCACTGGAATGTTGGTGAGGTCACGGTGACTCAAGAAGCTGAAAAATTGGTTCTTGAAGGCTGCGCTTATGATTCAATGAATAAAGCCGCTGGTTTGGAATCTAAGATACAGAAAGAAATTTTAGACACTTTTGAAGCATCTTTTCCCGGACAAATCTCTACCCAAAATCATCTAGATAAAAAATCCGCTTCTCCTCAAGCCCCACAAAAAGGTGGAATTGCCTGCGGCCTTTATGCCGGACTTGCAATGCATAATCTCAAAACCAAAACTGCTGATAAAGTTTGGGATGAGGCACTGAGGGATGAATCAATTTTAAGAGATGAAGATAGCGAGTTAGTTAGTAATTATAATCCAAAATCCAATTTCTGCGCACCTTTAAATGAAATAGGATTTGTTGATATATTTAAAACAGCGGCGCCTAGCAAAGCATCAGCGCCAAAGAAAACTGGCCCAACAATTCAGCAACAGATAGCTGCTCTCAAACCTAAACCTACCTACACTGAACTTCAAGAAGGCGCCTCTCTTTTAGAAGCCTTTGTTTTGCAAGAAGCTCAGGGCAAGAAACCTTCATCTGAAAATTTATCTAATGATCTAAAAGACAATCCTTTAAAGGAAATTATTTTCATTAAAGGCAGTAACGAATATAAAACCAAACCAATTGATCAGCTTTCAAACTTAGCTTTCGAAGCCATTTTAACTGCTAGTGCAGAACTTAAGACTTTAAATACAGAAGAAAAAGCATATCAGGATTGCATTGAAGTAATATCTGGATCATATGCCGATTATGTTAGTAAATGGGCCATCTCTTCTCCATCACTTACAGAGTCATTAGCAAAAATAACAGCTACAACGACAGATCCTCTCACCGAAGAAGAAGAAAGTTTAAAAGACCTTTATGCAGAATTAAAGACTTACATCGAAACAAAAAAACTATCTCCAGAAAACCAGAAAGATTTACTAGGTATAGCACTATCAGCTAGAAAAATGATTTGCGCAGAAGTTGAATTGGCTAGAAGTTCAAGCATCGCCAAAATGCAAAAAGGCATGCTGGAAATGCTCGAAAATCCAAAAGGCACAGATAAATCAGCTATTTTGCTAGTTGAACAATTTTCAAAATCCAATAATCCTATTCTTGAAAAAGGTACAAAAAGCTATACTCCACTTGAAGCCGCAAAAGAAAAAATCACGGCAGCCAAGCAAAAATTAAATAAAGCTATAGAAGAGAAAATTAAAGCTATAGAAGAGAAAATTAAAGATGGTAAAAAAATTACAGCAGCTGAGCAAGAATTAATTAAAGCTGGCGAAATAAAAGTAGACGGCTCAGAAGAAGCAAAACATATATCAAAGGAAGAAGACTTTATTATTAATCTTTCCGCCAAAGGAATTCTCAGTAAAGCCCTGCGAGCTAATGCAATCGAAGAAAGAGAAAAAACAGCCTCCGACAAGAAAGTTAGCAGCATTACTTTCGCGACGAAAATAACAGAAGTTTACGCCGAAGCTCCAGATAGATCAGAAAATCTTGAAATACAATTTGGCAAAAGATATGTCCGCAAAGAATTTGTTGGCAATGCAACTACAAAACTCAAATTTGAAAACGAAAATTTCGGCGACAATTCTTTCGCCAATTGCACTTTTACCAATTGTGATTTTACCGAAAACTCTGGAAAACGACTAAACTTTGTTAATTGTACTTTTGGCGAGGGATGCGTGCTTCCTGAAAATTTAAGAAATAAGGATAATAATTTTGTAGGGTGCAAATTTAACGAAAAGATTTTTGAGGTAATGACAAATGCAGATGAGCTTAAAACAAAACTAGGAATACAAACAGACGCCGTAGCTAAAGATGGTTTTTATCAATCAGAAAAACCAAGCTCTTCCATAAGTTATGGCACAGCATTTAAATTAAACCTACAAATGCTAAACTCGTTAACCACAACAAAATGAAAAAGAAAAAAATTCTTCTAATCATAACCGGAAGTATCGCCGCCTACAAAGCCATGGATTTAATTCGCCTGCTTTCTAAAAAATCTTTCGATATTACCTGCATTTTAACCAAAGCTGCTTCTGAATTTATCACGCCGCTGCTGGCTTCATCAATTTCGGGCAACAAAACTTACAACGAACTTTTCTCAATTGATGATGAGCTGGAAATGGGTCACATCAACCTTTCGCGCCAAGCGGATTTAATTGTTGTAGCGCCCGCAACCGCCGATTTTATCGCCAAAATTGCCAATGGTTTTGCCGATGATTTGGCATCAAGTGTTGTTTTGGCCGCGAATAAAAAAATCATTATCGCGCCGGCGATGAATGAAAAAATGTGGTCAAATAAAAGCACGCAAAAAAATGTTGCAAAAGCTCTGGAAGAAGGAATTTCAATGGTTGAACCTGAAACTGATATTCTTGCTTGCGGCGAGTTTGGCATTGGAAAAATGGCAGCGCCGGAAAAAATATGCCAAAAAATTTGTGATTTTTTTGAACGTCAAAATCAACTAAAAGGCAAAAAAATTCTTATTACGGGTGGCGCAACTTATGAGCCAATTGATCCGGTGCGTTTCATCGGAAATCATTCCTCGGGAAAACAAGCAATTGAAATCGCCCAAGTTTTACATGAAATGGGCGCAGATGTAACGCTTATTGCGGGCAATATTCGGGAAATAATTTTTCTGCCGCAAGAAAATATAATCCGCATAAAAACTGCGGAAGAAATGTTTGCTGAGGTGAAAAAAAATCTACCAAAAACCAATGTTTTCATAGGTTGCGCCGCAGTTTCAGATTTTAAAGTGAAAAACTTTTCTAATCAGAAAATTAAAAAAACTGCCGAGAAAAACCTGATTTTGGAATTAGAAAAAAATCCTGATATTTTAGAATTTGTCGGCACTTCCAAAAAACGCCCAAATTTAGTAATTGGATTTGCTGCCGAAAGTGAAAATCTGCAAAAATATGCTAAAGAAAAATTACTCAAAAAAAATTGCGATTTGATTGTCGCCAACGACGTTGAAGCTGGAAAAATCTTTGGCTCTGACCAAACTAAAGTTTTTTTGGTAAGCAAAAATAAAAGTGAAAATTTAGGCAAAATTTCCAAAGCAAACTTGGCAAAAATTTTGGCGGAAAAGATTATAAGGTTTTAGGCATAATTAAAAATCGTAGTCATGCTGAGCTTGTCGAAGCATGATTATAGAGCTCCAAGCCCAGAATCATGCTTCGACAAGCTCAGCATGACTACGATTTTTAATTGAAATAGATTAAAAAATTCTTAGTTGGACAGTAGTGATTACAAATCCTGTCCTGCCTTGGTTAGTTGTTATTAATCACCAATCTTAACCTTATAAAATCCCACCAAAACCTCCAACCACTCTCTTTCTTCTGCATTCATCTTATCTTTCAAAGCCGCAAAAATTATCTCATGATATTCCTTCAGCCATTTCTTCTCCGGATAAGTCATCATCTTAAAATCAATCAAACTCGGATCAATCGGCACTAAAGTTAAAATTCTAAACTGTAAAAATTTTTCATTAAATTTTTCCACCAGCATCAAAGGACACTCTGAAAAACCTACCACCCATCTCTAAAAATCACTAAATTTCTTTTAAAAATCTTCAAAAAGATCCAAATAATCCCTTGCAATAAAGGGGGTTTAGCCCACTATTCGCAGAGCTTCACAGCTATTTGAATTCAG
>CAIZZE010000012.1 GCA_903937405.1 uncultured Alphaproteobacteria bacterium
AGAATCCACCAACTTCCAAAAACCAATTCGTTTCAACTCAATTTTTGAACCTTCGTGAAGAAGGAAATTGGCCTAAGAAATAGAGAAAAATTGAACGACTTTTTGTGTGGATTTTTTTCTAATGACGGATTTGGGTTTAACGCATATTCCATTTCTTGGCGGGTTTTTCCAACTCCGGCAAAAACGATTTTTTTAGGATTAACTTTAGCCTTAATTCCGCGAAAAACTTCCCCAGCTGAAACCGCGTCAATTCCCGCTCCAAGTTCACTTAAAATTTTTACTAAATGAATATTAAAATTAGCTTTAATGGCGTAGCAAATTTTATAATCGGTAATTTCTGCGTGAGAAAAGGCGTCAACAAAAGATTGAAAATTCTCAACCAAGGTTTGTTTAGAGTAGCAGTAAAAAGGTGTACCGACTTTTGCAGCAATGTCGGCAATTGCGATGTTTTCAACGAAAAGTTGATTGTGATGATTTTGATTTTTGTAGGAGAGATGTTTCATTTTTTAATATTTAATTAGCTTTTAACCCAAATTTAGTAACGCACTATTACAACACCACTTCCTCCTTTAGAACCTGCAATATTCTGATTTGGCCCACCACCACCTCCAGCACCTAGGCCATCAGTTCCGGCCGAGCCTGTATTGCCGCCACCGCCCAAACCACCAGTGCCGCTGCTTCCACCTGAATCAAAATAACTAGCACCACCACCACCACCGTAATAAGTAGGCGTTCCGGTTATATTATTTTGTATGCCATCTCCACCGTTGCCGCCCTTAGTGCTTGAACCATTTTGTCCCGCCCCTCCGGCACCTCCGCCGCCGCCACCACCATAGTTAGGAGAGGATGAAGAATTGTTGCCTCCCGCATATCCTTGACCACTAGTTCCAGCGCCACCGTTTTTAGCAGTGCCAGAAATTCCTCCTCCTCCTCCAGAACCTCCTGAAGGCGCCGGAGCACTACCAGCTTCACGAGCTCCGCCACCGCCGCCTCCAGCTGCGACCAGAGATAGAGAAAATGAAGAGCTTCCACCATTACTGCCAACCAAATTTGGATAATCTGCACCGGTTGAGGCACTGCCATTTCCACCAGCTCCCACAGTAATTGCAATAGGGGCGGTAACCGAAAAAGAGCCGTTATAAATAACTCCTCCGGCTCCTCCACCGGCTCCTCCTGCACCTCCACCTCCTCCACTGCCACCGCCGCCACCACCAACCACTAGCACTTGCACTGACTTTGTTGTGGGACAAGTGAAGGTGTAACTTCCGACTGTCATAAATTTAAAAATTGTCGAGCCTGGCACCAAAGTAGTGTCTGCACTAACACCTCCACTTGCTGTGCAGTCAGAACCTGCTGCACATGCCGCGGTAACTGTAAATACACCACCGCTACAAGTATATCCAAGATTTCCGGAATATCCTGAAGCACAAGGGGTTGAAGTAGTTCCTTCAGCAACTTTTGTAGCCAAAGCATTGCTTCCTGCAGTTACATTACACCCTAAAACACAACTTCCGCCAATCGACACATAATTAGCTGCAGAGTTACAAGTCATTGAACATCCTGAAGTGGTAACAACGCCGGTTGTGCATGAGCCGCCAACTACTGAATCTCTTAAATTTTTCGTTGTCCATTTTTTGCTTAAGTAATCTTCCACCGATTTTCTTTCTTCTGATTTTAAAGGACGGGTAAAAATTGCGATTTCCCCGATTTCGCCTTTATATGATTTACCAATTTCTAATGTAGTAATACCACTGAGTTGAGCAGTGTCAGAACTGCTTTTGGCCAATATTCCATTAATATAAGTTTTTTTACCTTGAGAAGAATCTTGAACAAAAACGAAGAGTCTTGGCTTATCGCTTGAATCAGCATAAGAACTTACCGAAGAGTCGTAATAATTGGTTCCTTGAGCATGAGTTATCGTTCCATCTGCTTTATAGCCCAGAGCTAATTTTTGATTAGCAGTTCCGCTTGGATTATCGCCCAAAAAGTAACTATTACTTGAATTATCCATCTTTTTTTCCAGCACGAAAATAGTGTAATCGGTATTATTCAAAAAACTGGCATCATTGATTTGCAAATAGTTAGCACCTCCTCCATCAAATTTTACCGCATGAATATAATTGATAGTATTGGAATAAGTCGGACCATTTCCAACTGCAATTATCGAGGGTTTTGCTACTGCATTTTTTCTACCATCAAACCAAGAACTTATATTAACACCATTGGTTAATTCTGAATCATCGAAACTAGTATCAATAGACGTTTCCAGCCATAAAGCTGAATCTTTTATACCATTTATTGGAGAATTAATAGTGATAGTTTGCGCTGCTGAAATTCGGGATTTCTTTATCAAAATATCACCGGCCGCAATTCCGGCAATGAAAACTCCAATTATAAGAATAACCATGGAAATTTCGATTAGTGAAAACGCCTTTAGTTTCAATAACCGAAATTTATTTTTCAGGATATATTTATTTTTCATGATATAATTAACTATGATTAATAGGTTGAATACATATAAGAAGTAACCGAATCAAACTCTGCTGCGCAAGAATCTACGCGTTTGTAAGATGGATTAACTTTTAATTCACAACGAATTTCTCTAACTTCTTTTTCAGTTAGTCCAGCCAATTTTGCTAAACGTTTATCAGCAAAACCCATGCGTTTTAAATTAAGAAAATCTTCACGATTTTCCGGTAAACCTTCTTTTCTAATTTTTGCTTCAACTGAAATTACTGCAAAAATTTGTTCTAAAAACCACGGATCATAAGAAGTGATTTCATTAATTTCTTTGCAGGAAATTCCTTCGCGCATTGCTTGTGCGATCAATAAAATTCTATTTGGAGAAGCAATTTTTAATTTTTCTTTAATAATTTTTGCACGAATTTCCAAATCTTCCGAGGCAATTGAAATTTCATCCAATCCACTCAAATTTCCCTCCAACGAACGTAGCGCTTTTTGAAAACTTTCAATGAATGAGCGGCCAATTCCCATAACTTCGCCAACTGATTTCATCGAGCTGGAAAGTACGTTTTCGCTGCCTTTGAATTTTTCAAAAGTGAATTTAGGAATTTTTGTAATTACGTAATCAATTGTTGGTTCAAAAGAAGCCGGAGTTTTACCGCCGGTGATGTCATTTTTAATTTCATCGAGAGTGTATCCAACCGCTAATTTCGCTGCAACTTTAGCAATTGGAAAACCTGTAGCTTTTGAAGCAAGCGCTGAAGAGCGCGAAACTCTCGGATTCATTTCGATAATTGTCATGCGACCATCTGCAGGATTTACTGCGAATTGAACGTTCGATCCGCCGGTTTCAACACCGATTTCACGAAGCACCGCAATTGAAGCATTGCGCATGCGTTGATATTCTTTGTCGGTCAAAGTTAAAGCTGGTGCAACAGTGATTGAATCACCTGTATGTACGCCCATCGGATCAATATTTTCAATGGAACAAATTATTATCGCATTGTCATTTTTGTCGCGCACAACTTCCATTTCATATTCTTTCCAACCAATGATTGATTCATCAATCAACACTTCATTAGTTGGCGAAATTGTTAGGCCATATTCGATAATGCTTCTATATTCTTCTTCGGTGTATGCAACACCGCCACCTGCCCCGCCCATGGTGAAAGATGGCCTGATAATTGCAGGTAAACCAACTTTTTTTAGAGCTTCCATCGCTTCTTCCATATTTTTTACGATGGCGTTTTTCGGAGTTTCCAATCCGATTTTATCCATGGCAATTTGGAAAAGTGCGCGATCTTCAGCTTTTTTAATAGCATCAATTGAAGCGCCGATTAGCTCAACGTTATATTTTGCAAGAATACCTTTTTTTGCTAAATCAATCGCACAGTTCAAGGCGGTTTGTCCGCCAACTGTTGGCAAAATTGCGTCGGGCTTTTCTTTTTTGATAATTTCTTCAACAATTTCAGCGTTGATTGGCTCAATATAAGTGCGATCAGCAATGTTGGGATCGGTCATGATCGTTGCCGGATTGGAGTTGATCAGAATCACGCGGTAACCCTCTTCGCGCAAGGCTTTGCAGGCCTGAGTTCCGGAATAGTCAAACTCGCAAGCTTGTCCGATAACGATTGGTCCAGCCCCGATGATGAGGATGGATTTAATGTCTGTTCTTTTTGGCATTGGAATTTTTTAAGAAAAAAGGATGTGAAAATTTCAATTGGCATTTAAAAAGCGCGCTCGACAAAAGTCAATCAATAGAACTTCAAATAAATGCAGAAAAAACAAAAAACAAAAAATACGCCGACTAATCGCAAAAGAACCTTGTCCCGCTTGATGGCAATCCAGATTTTTTATCAATATGATTTTCTAAATCGCGACCGAAAACCGCAGGAAATCAAGAAGGATATTATCGAAAATTATACGCTTGATTCTGAGGATGACCTTTCCTCTTACCGCGAAAAAATTGACGAGAGTTTTTTAGATAGCTTAATTACCGGCTTCGAGCTTGATGCTGAAAAAATTGACGCTGGAATTTCCGAATTTCTAAAAGGCGATTGGAGCATGGATAAAATTGATGATGTCACGCGCCAAATTTTACGCTTTAGCACTTTTGAATTGAAGTTCATGCTTGATATCCCTGCCCGCGTTGTGATTGACGAATATGTTGATATTGCGGCGAGTTTTGAAGATATGAAGAAGACGACTTTTGTAAATGCTACGCTGGATGCGTTGGCGAAGAAATATAGGGCGGCAGAGTTTGAGTAGAGTTAATGGATTGCAGCGTCGCTTCACTTATCGCAATGACGGTTTCAAGTATTTACATTAAACTTTAACTTGTCATTGCGAGCGAAGCGCGGCAATCCAATTCTCGCCGCTTCTTAAAAATTACCCGTATGTCCAATTGACATACGGGTTGAGGATCCCCGCAAGGCTGGGCGCGACTCGTGTCGCGTTTCCGTATTCCGAAGGGATAAAGGACAAAAATTATTAAAAAAACAAAAAAATGACCAAAAAAATCCTCATCGCGAAAGTCAATTCAGTCTTTGGAATCAAGGGCGAAGTTAAACCCAAATCCGTCATTAGCTAAAAACTCTCTAATGACGGTCATTAGGAATGCAGCTAGTATTGACAAGGCTTTCAGCTATGTTTCCTAGCCAGAGTTTTTCCAAAAAACCGAATGTTTTTCTTCCCAAGTTTGAGCGA
>CAIZZE010000013.1 GCA_903937405.1 uncultured Alphaproteobacteria bacterium
GAACTGTCACCTATGAAATATCCAGCTGTTGCGCTTTGGCGTTTTTCTAAAACTACAATCGTGTAATCGGTGTTGTTTAAAAAAGATGCATCTGCGACTTGAAGGTAATTAGCGGTGCTGCCACTAAACTTTACAGCGTGAATGTAATTAATGGTATTCGAGTAAGTTGGACCTGTTCCCACAGCTACTACTGATGATTTATTTACAGCGTTTTTTTGATCATACCAAGTTGTTACCGCATCGCCAGTAGAAGTTTCAGTGTCCTTAAAACTAGATTCAGCACTACTTTCTAGCCAAAGAGCGTTGTCGGTTATACCTGCAATGGGAGAAGCTTTGGTTAAACTTTGAGCAGCCGCGATTTTGGATTTTTTGACTAAACTAGGGGCGGTCATTACGCCGGCGATTAGGATTCCGATGATTGCGATAACAGCGGAAAGTTCGATTAGGGTGAAGGCGGAAGATTTAAATTTCATATCTTTTGAGAAAAGTTATACTTGTAGACAGAATAAAATTCTTTATAAATTTTACTTATCAAGCTTTTTTTGGAGTAATGAATAGAAAATAAATTTTCTTATTTTAAGATACCAAAAAGAACCATAATTTCATTTTTTAAATTTCCAAAATCAGCAAAAATGTCTAACGCCAAACTATCTTCCTGCGAATCAAATCCGACCAATAGAAAAAAAGTTATTATTCTTGGATCAGGCCCAAATCGTATCGGACAAGGAATTGAATTTGATTATACCTGTGTTCACGCTGCCTTTGCTTTCAAAGCAGCTGGTATTGAGGCGATTATGGTAAATTGCAACCCCGAAACAGTGTCAACAGACTACGACACTTCAGATCGTCTTTATTTTGAACCTCTCACCGCTGAAGATACAATTGAGTTAATCAAAAAAGAAATGAGCAATGGCGAATTGCTTGGAGTTAACGTGCAGTTTGGAGGTCAAACACCTCTAAGTTTGGCGAAGTTTTTACAAGATGAAAATATCCCAATTATCGGCACTTCTCCCGATATGATTGATTTGGCCGAAGATCGCGATCGTTTCAAAAAACTTTTACAAAAACTGGAATTAAACCAACCCCAAAATTACATCGCTTATTCTGCGAAACAGGTAATTGATCAAGTTAATGAAGTTGGTTTTCCGGTTGTAGTTCGTCCGTCTTACGTCCTTGGTGGACGCGGCATGGCGATTGTTTATGATGAAGCTTATTTGATGAAATATTTAGCCGAATATTCTGATGTTTTCGAATCTGGCCCACTTCTTCTCGATAAATTTTTAACCGATGCAATTGAAGTTGACGTTGACGCTTTGTGCGATGGTGAAGAAGTTTTTGTCGCCGGAATTATGCAACATATTGAAGAAGCTGGAATTCACTCAGGCGACTCCGCCTGTTCAATTCCGCCTTACTCACTTTCACAAAAAATGATTGATGAAGTAAAGGCCGCAACCGTGAAAATGGCTTTAGCTCTAAATGTGAAAGGCTTGATGAATGTGCAATATGCTATTCAAAATGAAAAGCTTTACGTTTTGGAAGTTAACCCGCGCGCCTCACGCACCGTGCCTTTCGTGGCTAAAGCAACTAACACGCCAATCGCAAAATATGCCTCATTAATTATGATCGGGAAAAAACTTTCCGAGTTTAATTTGAAAGAAAAAAAGTTGGATTATTTTTCGGTAAAAGAAGTGGTTTTCCCTTTCGCGCGCTTTTCCAACACCGACACAATTTTAGGGCCAGAAATGAAATCAACTGGCGAAGTTATGGGAATTGACAAAACTTTTCCACTGGCTTTCGCTAAGGCGCAAATGGCTGCAGGCGTAAAACTTTTAACTGAAGGTTTAGTATTTTTATCGGTGAAAGATTCGGATAAAAAATATTTACCCGAACTTGCTAGAAAATTAATTAATGTTGGTTTTAAAATTGTGGCAACTCGCGGAACCGCGAAATTCCTAGCTGAAAATGACATTACAGTTACGATCGTAAATAAAATTACCGAAGATAAACCGCATGTAGTTGACATGATTGATCGCAAAGAAATTGTCTTAGTTATCAACACAACTGAAGGCGCACAAGCAACTAAAGACAGCTTCTCAATTCGCAGAACTTCTTTGATGCGTGGCGTGAACTATTCAACCACAATTTCTGGTGCCAGAGCCTTGATTGACGCGCTTCAAGCCTATAAAGACCAAGGCTGTAAATTTGAAGTTCGTGCTTTGCAAGATATGAATTCTTAAACAACTTCTATCGTCACGCAAACAGGACAATGATCAGAAGCTTTTTCTTGATCTCTAACGCCGCGATCCTCGATCATGGTTGCAAGAATTTTATCCGTCGCTTGCGGCGAAGTTAAAAGATAATCAATACGCATTCCTTTATTATGTTGCCACGAACCGCCGCGATAATCCCACCACGAAAATGCCTGACTACGTGGATTTTGAGAGCGATGGGAATCAACAATTCCTAGATTTAAAATCGAACGAAATTTTTTGCGCTCGTCGGGATGAAAACAAACTGTTCCATCCAAACTCACAGGATCAAAAACATCAATTTCTTCCACCGCTACATTATAATCACCACCAAAAATCTGCATTTCATCAAGCTCAAGAAGCTTAGAAAAATGTGACTTCAAGCGCTCAAAAAATTTCATTTTATAAATAAATTTCTGACTATTTTCGCGCGTTTCATTTTCCAATAAATCGCCACCACCATTGGGCACATAAATTGAGGCAATACGAATTGCTGAGTTTCCAACTGAAATTACACCTTCAATATAACGCGCTTGATCATCAACCTCTTCATCCAACACTGGCAAGGATTTAACTACATCTTCAATTTTGAATTTCGAAAGAATCGCCACACCATTATAACTTTTTTGCCCCACAACCGCAGCGTTATAACCCGCATCAAATATGGCTTCAAAAGGAAATTCTGTTTCCACGCATTTTAATTCCTGCAATAAAACTACATCAGGATTAGATATTTTTAACCATTCCAGAAGCCTTGGCAGACGCGCTTTTACAGAGTTTACGTTGAAACTGGCGATTTTGATTTGGGGCATTATTTTTATCTTATAATTCTTAATTGATTATTACGAAATAACACAACACCCTTTTGAATTGGCTTCTGAAACTGTTGGAAACTCAACAGCAGAATTTGGACTTCTCTCTCGCTCTATCATGAGTTCAATAGTCGCTTTGGCATTAGATATTCTTTCTGAACTATTGGAGCCATTAGGCTCTAATTTATTTAGATAATCTTTAATCGCTTCAAAAAAGGTCATAACCTTGACTTCCAGAGAAACGCAGCGACTCAATTCTTCTTTTGCGATATTTCCATAGAGTGCATAAAAATCTTTTGTATTCTCATTCATCGGAACAATTTCAACTCCATGCATTTTAGCACGATCCTCAATCTGCAATATGTCGGGATTTTCATAAAAAGAATTGTTATTCCCTTCTGAAACCTTGACACCATTATCTAGAAAAACTTTCTTTAGAACCTCAAGAAAACTAGAACTATTAAGCAACAATCCTTTCCCCACCTCTTCTGGAATCCAGTGAAAACTAAAACCACTCTTTTTGTGATGAGGTAAAATTTCACTCTCATAATTTGGCAATAGTTTCATCAATTGCAAAGTTGGTAATTCGCTAGTTTGACATCCAGCCGCCATTACATGAAAAAATTTTCCTTCATCATCTAAAGAGTGCAAAGGCCATAACATGATTGAGTCGGGCTTTAGAGAAAAATCTTTGACTAGCTTCAAAAGGCCACCTTCATTTCTGTAGCCCGAATATATGGAATTTAGCTGCAGAATCGAATCAAGATTCTCCGCAGAAATATTAAATTTATATTCGATTAAGTCACCCATTTCAGTCGGCTTTACTTCCAAAAAATCTTTTCCACTCGCTAACTTAAACCCCATTTGCCTTGATTGAAACTTCAACTGCTCGACAAAATATCCATCCTCAATAGACTTTATAAAATTTTGGTTATGATCTTCATTATAACCTGCTAGCTTTTGATCAATATCAGTCGAAACAAAAAATGAAATTGAGTTATCAGCAGTATTTAACTGTGCATAAGGATATTTATTCAGAATTCTATTTTTGACGCTTTCAGTAATAGACTTTACGAATCCCCGCCAATTACCTGGTTCATTATGAATATTTTTACAGTCATTCCAATCGGTTAAATATTTATATTCTGGATTACCGACTTTTAAATCAAACTCATTAGCACCATTTTTAATAAGAGCCTGCACCAATATTTCATCTCTCTTCGTATCGGCAATCATCATCGCCGTCATGCGATTATTATCAACCTCGTGAATATTCACGCCTGCCACAAGTAATTGTGGAACAATTGTTTCTGCCATCTTTATGCTACTTTCAAGCAGTTGATTTTTGAGAGTTTCTTTATATGCATTTAACGCATCTTCATTAACCGCGAAATATTTCCCAATAGAAAATTTTGTCTCTATTTTTGCATCTTGGACACCTTCATTGCGATCCCTAATCCACTTGTTATGTTGCTCCATATATATATCATATTTCGAATCACCCTCAGAATAAATAGCTGAGCCATCAAGCATAATTATTTTACCAATTAATTTCCCATCAATCTTTCGGCTATTTACAGCCTCTTCCGCATTATGAAAAACCATCGAAACAGGAGAAAATTTATTAAAAAGCAACATTAAGGAATTTTGACCATCTTCATCTTTAAGGGATGGATCTGCACGCGCATCCAAAAGAAGCTTTACAATCTCTAAGCGATTTTGATTTTTTAGTTGATTAAAATCCGGCCCAGCATTTTCACAAGCAATCATAAGAGCAGTTTTACCTCGTGAATTTTTTTGATTTATAGTCTGAGGAGCTAATCCCTCCCGAATCAAACTCTCAACTTCATATTTATCGCTTCTTGCGCAAGCATTCATCAATTGCAATAGTTTTTCTTGCTCGGTCCTGCTCATATTTTACCTAAAATATTTATAAATCTTTCATGAAATGAAAGCCGCGAATGTGAAAGTCTTCTTTAAAATAGAGAGAATGTGATTTTTTATTTTCGGTGAATGAATCAAGAACTATCTTTTCGCAATTTAATTTTTTGCCGATTTTTTCAATTTCACGGAGGATTCTTTTACCGATTCCAAATCCTCTTTTTTCTTCATCAACGATAAAACTTGAAACCTGAATATAGCGACCGCAATAAAGCATGCGCAGAACCCAATAACCGGCTATACCGATGATTTCATCATTTAAGAAAGCGCCGATCATTTTAAAATCATTCATCGCAATCATTTCAGAAATCTGGCTTTGAAAATTATCCAAAGTAATTTCGCGATATCTTTGCTTGATAATCGAATAAGCAAGCATCATTTCATCTAAATTATTCAGCTCTTTAATAGTGATTTCTTCAACGATTTTTTCCATCAAGTTAAACTATTTTTAATTGGTCTTCTAAAGCCGCAGCCCAATAAGTTACTGTTCCAGCGCCGGTGCAAAATATGATATCGCCAGAAGAAATTTGTGGTTTAACAATTTTTGCCAAATCTTTTTCTGAAGTTAATTTTATCACATTTTTGTGACCAGTTTTAGAAATTCCTGCAACCAAATCATCTTGGGTTGCGCCTATAATTGGAGCTTGTCCCGCTGAATAAACATCAGCAACAATTACACAATTGGCATCAGAAAATGCGCCACAAAATTCATTAAATAAATCATGCACGCGCGAATATTTATGAGGTTGAAAAACACAGATAATTTTATGCTTTCCAGCCAATGAACGAGCAGCTTTAAGAGTTGCTGCAATTTCAGTTGGGTGATGACCATAATCATCAATTATTGCTACACCTTCATATTCGCCAACTTTAGTAAAACGACGTTTAACACCGTTAAATGTGTGCAACGCTTCTTTCATTTTTTCTTCTTTGATTCCTAAAAAATCACCAATTGCAACTGCCACCAAAGCATTGCTGACATTGTGTTCGCCGTAAATTGGCATTTGGATATCTTTGATTTCACGAGCATCTTTAAACTCAACATCAAACTTAATTCCACTGACCTCCATTTTAATATTTTTTGCCATCAAATCGGCTTTTTTGCTGATGGAATAAGTGATAAGATTTTTCTTTTCTGATTTTAATTTTTCGTAAATTTTTTCAACTTCCGGGCTGTCAATACAAAGTACACAAATTCCTTCATTTGGAATTTGTTTTACATATCTTTCAAAACAGTCTTTTTGCTTCTCAAAACTTCCGGCATAACCACTAAATTCAAGATGTTCTGGCTCAATGTTTGTGACCGCGCCAATAAAGCTTGGAAGCTCAACAAAACTGGCATCAGATTCATCGGATTCTGCAACTAAATATTCACCTTTTCCAATTTTAGAATTGCTACCAAAATAATGGATTACGCCGCCATTAATAACTGTTGGATCAAAGCCGCCAATTTCCAGCATTAAAGAAACCATGCCTGTTGTGCTGGTTTTGCCGTGGGTTCCCGCGATTGTAATGCCTTTATATTCTTTCATAATCAGGCCCAAAAGCTGCGCGCGCGTAATCACGGGAATGTTTCTTTCCTGCGCTACCAAAATTTCCGGATTTTCACTTTTGATGATTGAAGTCTGTACAATCAAAGAAACATCGTCAGAAATATTTTCTCTTTTGTGGCCGACAAAATATTCGGCACCTTTATCGCGTAATTTTGGGGTAAGATAATTTTCTGATAAATCTGAGCCTTGAACAGGAATATTTAATTCGCGCAAAACAAACGCCAGAGCGCTCATACCGATGCCGCCAAGTCCAATAAAGTGAACTTTGCTTTGTTTTTTTAAATCCTGAAAATTCATTGGAAATTTTATTTTAGAATAGATGATGCAGCCATAAGAGGCGCTTGATTTGGTGCAACGTAAAAGTAATAAATTTATTTGTAAAACTAAAATTCCAAAAAATGGATAAAAAGAAAATCGATAAAATCTTTGAAATTTGGCAAAAAGCTAATCCTCATCCTAAAACTGAATTGATTTTTACTAATCATTACACACTTTTGGTTGCCGTAGTTTTATCGGCGCAAAGCACGGATGTTGGCGTGAATAAAGCAACTAAAGCACTTTTTGCAATTGCTGATACGCCGGAAAAAATGCTAAACTTAGGCGAGACAAAATTAAAAAAATATATCAATACAATCGGGCTTTATAATGGCAAAGCCGCCAATATTATCAAGCTTTCGCAGATTTTAGTGGATAAGTTTAACTCAGAAGTTCCGCAAGATTTTGAAGCCTTAAAATCACTTCCCGGTGTTGGACAAAAAACGGCAAATGTGGTTTTGAATTGCGCTTTTGGACATCCGACAATTGCGGTTGATACGCATGTTTTTCGAGTAGGAAATCGCATTGGCTTTATAAATGAAACAACGCCAGAAAAAGCTGAAATCGCTTTATTGAAGGCAATTCCCAAAAAATGGCAAAATCACGCGCATCACTGGATGATTTTACATGGACGCTATATTTGTCAGGCGAGAAAACCTAAATGTCGGGAATGTGCTATTGAGAAGTTTTGTGAGTTTGAGTATAAGAATTTTAGTTAATGCTAACACGTCAAAGCCGCATGGACCCCGTCGTGAAGACGGGGTGACAAGTCTTTTGGTTTGCGTGCTCCAATCTCTAAATTTGTCACCCCGTCGGAATTTGTTATTTCGTCGGAATTTGTCACCCCGTCGGAATTTGTTATTTCGTCGGAATTTGTCACCCCGTCGAACGACGGGGTCCATGCAGACAAAAATGTATGTACAAAATAAATATTAACTGCAACCCCCAAAAACTATGAAACTAAAAAATAAAAACCTCTTCACCGAAAAATGTTTCATCAACGGAAAATGGGTTGATAAAAAAGAAAAAATGGCAGTTTTTAATCCGTCGAATGAAAGCTTGATTGGCAAGGTTCCAAGCCTTGATGAAACTGATGTTAGAAAAGCAGTTGATGCCGCAGAAAAAGCGATGCCAAAATGGGCAAAATTAACCGGAAAAGAACGCAGCAAAATACTGCGCGAGTGGTATGATTTAATCATAAAAAATCAGGATGATTTGGCGGTGATTTTAACTACAGAACAAGGAAAACCTCTTGAAGAAGCGCGCGGTGAAATCATTTACGGAGCATCATTTATTGAGTGGTTTGCGGAAGAAGCAAAACGCATTTTAGGCGATGTAATTTTAGCACCAAAATCTGATCAAAAAATTATTACAACTTTAGAGCCAGTTGGAATTGTCGCGGCAATTACACCTTGGAATTTTCCCAGCGCCATGATAACCAGAAAAGCTGCGGCGGCTTTGGCTGCAGGCTGCGCCGTAATTTTAAAACCTTCGGAATTAACACCATTTTCAGCGCTGGCTTTGGCAGTTTTGGCGAAAGAAGCAGGAATTCCCGACGGTATTTTCAATGTAATTACAGGAGATGCACAAATTATTGGCGCAGAATTTTGTGAAAATAAAAAAATTCGTAAATTAAGTTTCACTGGTTCAACAAAAATTGGAAAATTAATCAGCAAACAAAGTGCTGAAGATTTAAAACACATGTCGCTTGAACTTGGCGGCAATGCTCCTTTTATAGTTTTTGCTGATGCTGATTTGGATAAAGCTGTTGAAGGTTTAATTCATGGCAAATTCAGAAATGCTGGACAGGCTTGCACTTGCGTCAACCGCATTTTAGTTGATGAAAAAATTTATAAAAAATTCCTCGATAAATTTTTAGTCGAAGCAAAAAAATTAAAAGTTGGTGACGGTTTTGACAAATCATCAAAACTTGGGCCACTGATCTCCAAAGCCGCTCTGGATAAGGTTGAGCGCTTGGTAGCAAATGCCATAAAACTTGGCGCGAAATGCGAAATTGGGGGTAAAAAAATGAAGGGAACTTTTTATCCGGTAACAGTTTTAAGCAATGCAACTCATAAAATGGATTTAGCCAAAGAAGAAATTTTTGGGCCAATTGCGGCATTTTATAAATTTAAAACTGAAGAAGAAGCAATCGAGCTTTCCAACAGCACGATTTACGGTCTAGGCTCATATCTTTACACCAATGATAACGGAAAAATCTGGCGCGTTTCCGATGCTTTAAAATTCGGAATGGTGGCAATTAATAGCTCTTCATTTGCCACTGAAGTTGCGCCATTTGGTGGAATTAAACATTCCGGCTATGGTCGCGAAGGATCGCATTTAGGAATTGAAGAATTCTGTCAGGTTAAGACGCTGCACTTGAGTTATTGAAGATTTAAGCAGCTAAAAATAAAAACCGATATTTTCAAAATTATCGGTTTTTATGGCACTGTCGCAAACCCAACTTCCCAAAAAATCCAACTCAAAAAAATTTAGCTCAAGTTTTTTGATCTAATTTTTTTGGAATTTGTGGGGTTTTTTGTGTTTTGGTTTGTGGTTTTTTGGTATTTAGCATCTTTATCAGCTGCA
>CAIZZE010000014.1 GCA_903937405.1 uncultured Alphaproteobacteria bacterium
ACATTTTGGACAAGTTTTTAGTCATGTTTTTTGACTGGAATTTAGAGGTTTCTATTCGGAGAGAATAGAAAAAACTTGGAAAGCCTTGAAACTGGGGGCGAAAAGTGGATTTTTAGCCCCCCATTTTTTTAATTATGCCCAAAAAGATAAGCTATCAGCTTACAAAGCAATATTACTAAATTCACTTTGTAACACTGATGTAAAGGAAAGTGAAAAAGAATATTTTCTTAATTTGGTAAATAATTTGACGACCTTACATCTAAGAATTTTATCGTTTCTTTATAGTCCCAAATCATATCTGAATGCTAGAAATATGGATGAAAAAAGTCTAGTAGGTGGTTTTAGCCAAATGTTTGAATACGTATTTAAGGATATAGATTTTGAGATAATAAAGAATGCTTTCCAAGAGCTATATGATATGGGTCTAGTTAACACAAAAAAAGATGCGTTTTATACAATGACATCCTCTTCTGGTTTACATCTTTTGGATGATAGAACTAGTAACTTTGGTAAAAGATTTATCAAGTTTATTACTTTTGGTGAATAGGTCTATTTTTTAAATTTAATCACAAAGATGTAATGATTGAAAAACCAATAATTGAAAAAACGGTTATCGTTCTAGGTGCAGGAGCAAGTAGTGATTATGGATTTCCTGTTGGGAATGCGCTTATCAAAAATATTCTAAACGAAGAGGAGCATGGTTTTTGTGTTTTTGGAGAACGAAGCAAGTTAAGCGACCAACACAAAATTTTTGATTTTGAAAATTTGACCCATCTTCCAGATGAGATTCTGGGAGACAATAAGAGGGAAGAAATTGGAAAAATTGTCGTTGGTTCCAAGAGCCAAAGTATAAAACTAAACCATTTCAAATTTTTTAGAAATTTTATCAGCGGTTTGAAGCTTTATAGAAACTCCCAAATCAATTATTTTTTAAGAACATTTTCAAGATACGAAAAGTTTGGAAAGATCATGATTGTGCGCGAAATTTTGAAACAAGAAGCTGTTGCAAAAGAAAAAATTGAGAGAGGTGGATTTTATGCGAAAAATCGCATTTCTAAAGCGGATGGTCAGGAAATAAAAGGTGAGCAAGATTGGCTTGGGGTTTTTTTTGCTAATTTGATTCAGAAAGCAAAAAAGCCAGAAGATCTAAAAACAATTTCTGATAACCTAACGATTGTCACATTTAATTATGATCTGCTGTTCGAGCATTATTTAAATGAGTTCTGTAAAGGAGATGATGAGTGGGGAAAGGCTTTAGAAGAGTTCAAAAAAAATCTAAAGATCATTCATATTTATGGAAAGATTGGAAGATTTGAGTGGGAAAGTGAAAAAAACCTAAAAGAAATTTATGGTGAAGAGGTTTTTAAAACTTTTGCTCTTAGAGTAGATAATGAGTGCTTCGGATTCTTGAATGGAAAATATGATTACGAAAAAATTCGTGATTTATCGGAAGGTATAAAAGTTATCGGTGGTGAGAAGCATCGGGAAGATTTGCTTCATATAAAACAAGCGCGAAACGAGATCTATCATAAAGATTGTAAAAAAATATTTTTCTTTGGTTTTGGTTTTGACAAAAACAACTTAACCGATTGTCTTCAAGCCAGCAGAGCCAAGTTTAAAAGTAAAAATGTTTACTGCACAATTTATGATGAAGGTGATCGCGAAAGAATTAAGATGTCGGTAGACGAGCATATTAAAAACATCAGACATCTAGTAGGACTTGAGAAGGCAGCTGAAGAAGGTAATGCAAATCCGCTATTTGAATATGGTAAGTTTCAAACTGCTCAACAGATTTCATCATTGTTACTTTACATTTGATGGTTCGAAACAAAAACCGCCTACCAAGTCATTTTTCGAACTAACCAACCCCTGATTTCATTGTTCCCCAAGTGGGTGTTGGTTAAATACCAGTTGAAAGTAGAGTGAGTTCGAACTTTTTTACGCTAGTGCGGTTGAGCAAAATTTGATAAAAAAATTTGCATAAATTTTCTGCAGTTTTTGCTTCTAAGGGAATTTTATCTCCAAATCTCTGTCGTTACCGATCTTTAAGAAAGTCTACATAATAAAGGCTCAGAAGCATATCAGCTTAAAAAATAAGATCAGAAAATTCTCCATTTCATGCTTTTTTTAAGCGCAAATTTTAGCTTAAAGCTGCTTGAATTTAGATCTCCAAGCCAAGTGGTAGAAACATCTAGGAAGTATTGATTTTACTGGTTGAAAGGCAGTATGTAAGGAAGAAGGGGAGACTAGTTCGAATAACTTACGCTAAAATTAAAAAACTGTCTGGAGCCTTGAGGCTATAAGCCTCAAAAAGAAAGTGGCTCCTCATGCTGGACAAATTTAGAACCAATATGAAAGAGATAGTTTATGTGGCTAAGCGTGCGGAATATTGCATTGGATTGAATTTGACTGCCTTATGAATTGAAGTTTTTAATGTGAATCCGCGCTCAGGATCCTTACTCTACTTTTACTTGGTAAAATCTGGAATAAAAAGATGCAAAATAAGTTCCTGTGCGTTTTAATTGAAATCAAATATAATCCATTTAATTCCGAAAATGACCTACGATATAAAATTTTTGAAGCGTGAAAAGCTTTCTGAACTTTGCAAGAATATAGTAAATACCTTGCAGAAATCAGCCGACTCAGAAGAAAAAGCTTTATATAAGAACATCATAGACCCCTTTTCCGCTTTATTTGATGCTTCATTCCACGGTATTTCACTGACAGAGTGGCTTAAATCTGAGAAAATAAGGCAAATCCAAAAAACCTTTCAAAATGAAATAGGAACTTTTCATCAAGAAATTCTAGGGAGTATTGATGGTTGGGAAAACTTAGGAACTGGAGGTGTGGTGGATGTAATTAATAAAGAAAGGAAAATAATAGCGGAAGTTAAGAATAAATTTAACACTACCAAGGGAAACCATAAGATCGCAATTTATGATGATTTTCAATCTTTATTAGATGGAAAGTATAGTGGATATACGGCATATTATGTTTCGATTCTCACAAAAAAAAGAATCAATAAACCATTCACTCCACCAGACAAGGCAATGCCCCCCAAATTTAAGACACTTTCTACCTTCTAAATTTGATATAAAATCAGCTGAAGTTTCATAATTTCAGTTTGATAATTTTTAATCATCAAATTTAAGGAGAAGGATTTATGCCAAAAGGTTATCCAAGTTTAAATGAAACTCAAAAATCAGAAATTATTAATCGTGTTACTGATAAAGGCGAGAGAGTTCCAGATTTAGCCCGTGAATATGGTGTAATTCCAAAAACCATTTACAATTTGCTGCGTAACAAAGCCAATCAACCTCAGGCAGTTTTAGAATTAGCTAAATTAAAGCGTGAGAACGAGGCTTTAATTAGCATAATCGGCTCTTTAGTTGCTGAGAATCGATTAGGAAAAAAAAAGAAGTAAGCGCGAGGTTATCGTGAATTATTTTTCTTCCGCAGATTCGTCAAAAGAATCGCCTGTAATCAGCAAATCTGCTGCTTGTAGCAAAATATCAATTTCTCGAACTAATCTTTATTACCAGCCAAAACTTCCAAGCAAAGATTTACTTTTAAAGCAGCAAATCGAAGCTGTTTTGTTGGAGCATAAAGCCTATGGCTACAGACGCATTGCTATTGCTCTTAATGTTAATCATAAAAGAGTTCGCCGTGTAATGAAGCTCTTTAACATCAAAACAAAGAAGCTTCGAAAAAAACCAAGAACAAGAATTGGGGCAAATAAATTTCTGGTTAACTCTGCTAAAAATCTATTCGCAGAAATGGTAATAAATCAGCCAAATCAGGCTTGGGTTTCAGACTTCACTTATTTGTCTTATCAAGGCAAATTTATGTATTTGGCAACAATTCTTGATGCTTTTAGCAGGGAAGTAATTGCATGGAATATTAGCGTCAGGCATAACAAGGAGCTAATAACATCAACCTTGATTGATGCCTTAAATAAAAGAGAAAAAACTCCTGAAATCTTTCACTCTGATCAGGGCAGTGAATATCGCAGCAATCAACTCACTGAAATTCTAAGATCTAAAAACATCAAAGCTTCAATGAGTAAAAAGAGCTCTCCTTGGCAAAATGGCAAACAAGAATCTTTTTACCAAAAATTCAAATTTGAGCTTGAAGATTTTAACAGCTATCCAAGTCAAGGTGAGCTGATTGAAGCAATTGCAATTCAAATTCACTACTACAATCACAAACGCATTCACAGCGCTTTGAAGATGCCGCCGACAATCTTTTACCAAAGATTTAAAACAGCAGAAACTTCAAAAGATTTCGCCGCGCCTTTGCATCTCTCTTATGCATAAGAGAGATGCAAAACAACCAATTGATCATTTAATTCAAAAAAGTTAAATGATTAATAATTCAGATTTAGAAGGGACAGGTTGTTTAAAAAAGGGGTGCATTCCACAATAAAACCAAAGAAAGAAGACCGGAAAATAAGAATATAATTGAGATAGATGGAAAGTCTTTTTACAAAATTGTGACTGGAGATGAAGACGCTATATATAAGCTATATAGAGCAATACCTGAAATTCTATCAGAAATTTTGAATAGCGATAACGCAAAAATTATTTCAGATCCTTTGTTTGAAAAACTATTCGAACAAGCTTTTAAAAAATAACCCTTGCCTTATGTAAAGGGTTATTAATAATGTCTTGCATTATAAACTAAAAAATAATGCAACCAATGAAATTAACTGTTCAAGAAGCCAGTCAGAAGCTAAGCGTATCTGTGGATACAATAAGACGATGGGATAAAAAGGGTCTTATCAAATCAGTTAGATCTGAGTTGAATTACAGACTATTTGATTTTGACGAAATAGATAGGTTAAGCCAAAAATTTAACGACAAATCCGAATCCAATAATTATAAAATACTAAAATCTTCAAGAAATACTAACTATAAAGTTATAGAGCTTTTTGCTGGAGCTGGCGGGACTTCATTGGGGTTTGAGAATGCTGGATTGAATCATGTTCTATTAAACGAGTTTAATAAGGATGCGGTTGCTACTCTAAGAAAAAATTTTCCTGAAAATACAAATATTGTTTTAGATGATGTGGCTAATATTGATTTTAAACCATACGAAGGAGTTGATGTTGTTCAAGCTGGATTCCCATGTCAGGCATTTAGCTACGCTGGGAAAAGTTTAGGATTCGAAGATACTAGAGGAACCTTATTTTTTGAATTTGCCAGATGTGTTAAAGAAACGAAGCCGAAAATTGCTATAGGAGAAAATGTCAAAGGCTTATTAAGGCATGACGATGGTAAAACCTTAAATACCATGATTAATGTTCTTAAAGAAATAGGATACAATGTTCAGTATAGAGTTCTGAAAGCTCAATATTTGGATGTTCCCCAAAAAAGGGAAAGACTAATAATATTAGCAATAAGAAAAGATTTGGACATACCATTTATTTTTCCAAAAGAGCAAAACTATGTTGTGACTGTTGGTGAAGCGTTAAAAGATTGTCCCAAATCCTTTGGGCAGAAATATCCAGCTAGGAAAGCCGAGATACTGGATATGATTCCAGAAGGGGGTTATTGGAGAGATTTGCCAGAAGAGCTTCAAAAAGAATATATGATGGCTAGTTATTATCATACAGGAGGTAGAACTGGTATGGCTAGGAGGCTTTCAAGAGACGAACCCTCTCTAACCTTAACATGTAGCCCATCTCAGAAACAAACAGAAAGATGTCACCCAACTGAGACAAGACCTTTGAATGTTAGAGAATACGCAAGAATACAGACATTTCCTGATTCGTGGGAATTTCAAGGATCGATGTCTTCTCAATATAAGCAAATTGGTAATGCAGTTCCAGTTAATTTAGCCTATCATATTGGAAAATGCGTCATTGAGATGTTGGATAAAAGTTAATTTTCATAAAGATGTAATGAAGCAAAGCCAGCCCCAATATTTCTCAGACCACTTCAAGATAGACAAAGCCAGACTTAAAGAACTAGGCGTTTTTGACCCAATATTAGATTCAGATTCAAGGCTTTTTGTTGAGCCGTCTTTGTTGCAATACAGCTCTTCTGAAATTTTCCAAGATGCTTACAAAGCCTATCATGACAAGTTTGGTAAAATTTATAAGGCTTTATCGCTTTGTGAAAATAAGGGTGATTTACATTGGAATATTGCAAAAAACTTAGTTGATTTTCCAGAATATAAATCCACTTGCATTGGCTATGGCAATTCAATTGATGGCAAGGGTTCGGCAGATGAATTTAACGGCAAGATATTGGATTCTCTATATTCGGTTATTGATAAGCTAAAAGATAATCCAGATTTATTGCCATTCGCACCATATCTTGAAAAGGGCATAGGTGGCGATAGAATAAGCGATATGCTACAAAACATCATTGATGAATATATTTGTGACTATACAGCAAGTATAATGCAAGAATTGGGCTTAAATGGCAATTGTCGTCATTTATCTAAAAATCTTCAAAAACAATACAGCCTATTAAAAAATCCTTACTCAAAAAGTGTCATAAAATTACTGCCACGAGATATTTTGAGAGATATTACAATTTCAGATAAAGCAGGCGATATTTCAGACGAAATAATTTCTCAAAATTGGGAAATTAGAAGCATGGTAGATAAAAATATTGGTGATGCTTTCTTTAAGGCTAGTAAGGAAAAAAGGAAATCAAGAATTTTTGATGAGCTGTTTGCAGACCCAGAAATATTTGTAAAAATTTTACAAGAGATCAAAGATTATGATGTTAAAAACTATAATTTAGACAATGACAGAAAAGGAATTTGGAGATGGTTAGAGGATGCAAAGAATCTTACTTCAAGCACTAATTTATTTAGTCAAAATAATGTTAATGATGGCAATAAATCTCTAATTGATAGAGTCGAATCAATCATCACCAATTTCAAGCTAGCTACCGAAGAAAAAGGGTTTTGGAGTTGTTTTTGGACAAATGCGGAGGTTGGTTATTTTGAGCATGTTCACGAGTCATATTCTCAACTAATATTATCTTTTCTTTGTAATTGCTCAATTGGGTTGGAAGGTTTGGAAATTAAGAAATTTTACGATAACAACCAACTAATAACCAAGTTTAGTTTAAATGACAAAAACCTGTTTCTTTATGTTAAGCATAGCGACAACAAGCAGTTAAAATCTGGATATGAAAAGATTTTAGAAAAAGCCAAAGAATCAAAATCAGACCAATATTTATATTTGATAGTAAATTTTGCAGAAGATAAGCCCCAACAGCTTAAATCAATAAAAACGATAGAAAATGAGCAATTTTGCAAAATTCATCTTGTTGATGCGATAATTCAAGAAACCAGCGAAAATGTGCCAGCAATTAGATTTGATGGCTTAGATATATCAAAACTTTATAAAGCATATCACAAGGCGAGCAAAGGCGGCAAAGAAAGGCACAAAGAGACGGAAACCATCAAGAACAATATAATCAAGCCAATGTTTGCAAATCGTGAACTAATAAAAGGCGGCAGCGTTCAACATAGAGCAAATAAAATATGGTCAATAACCACAGAAGTTTTCTCCAAAAAAGATGATGATGACCAGCCTTACAACCAAGATCAAATCAATGGTAGAATATCCAATTTTGCCAATAAATATAAGCTTGATTTATCTACATTGAAAGAATCAGCCTTTTATTTTCAAAGTGACGATAAAAGCGAAACTATTTATAAATGGTGCAGAAATTTTAACAGATCAAAAAGTGACCAAGCTAGCTCAGCCAATGTTTGTGCTAGCTAGAATCTACCTATCCCCATCCTCATAAATCATAGTTTCCAGCATAATATTAATTTTATGTTGGAAAGTGTCAGACTTAACAAAATCAATCCAAAACCTATATCGAGATCAAATCTCGCAAGACGAGGCAGAAATTGCCAAAGGTAATCTTGTGGGCTTTTTTCGTGCTTTGCAGAAGGTAGAGGAAGGGCAAAACCAGCGTAAGATCAATATTACTCAGAATGTAAATAATGAAGTAATAAAATCTTATGAAAATAACAGAAGTTCAAATAGAGCTAATAAAGCCAACTAATGGTCTGATTGGCTTTGCCAGCTTGGTCATTGATGACAATTTTTACCTTTCAAGCATAGCGATTCACAAAAAGCTGAATGCAGATGGTTATCGCTTAACTTATCCAAATAAAGGGCAGTTCACAATTTTTCACCCAATAAATAAGCAAAGCAGCTCACAAGTTGAGTCAGCAGTTTTTGGAAAGCTAAAAGATGTAATGAATAAGGTAAAAAGAGATGTTCAAGAAATACAATCCTAAGCCTATTCATAGCTACAAATCCTATAAAATATCTGATCTTTGCAGAATTTATAAGGCTCAAGATTTACACCCTCAAACCATCAGAAAATGGATAAATCAGCAGGGTTTAAAAGCATTTTTGCATGAGAGAGATTTATATATCTATGGTGCGGTCTTTAAAGAATTTCTGGCTAATCGCAATCAACAACACAAAGAAAAAAACCAGCTAGAATTTAATCAATTTAGATGTGGTAAATGCAAATCTAAGCAACCCCCTCTTGATAAGATCATCAATAAATTAACTACAGGATTTAATGGCTCTATAAAAGCTTTTGGAGTTTGTGCTAAGTGCAACCATCAAATAAAGCGCAATTATAAACGCTCAGAATTGGCTGAAATTAAAGAAATTTTTCGAATCAAGTTAGACGAAGTGTCGGCATTATGTAATTCTTCAAATAGCACTAACAAGACTAACATAGATGATGGTCAAAAAGTAGGTGGTAGTGAGCCATTAGGAAGCCACCCCCATGATGTAAAAAATATCTCACCCCCCGTTGCTGAAATTAAGCAATTAACCCTTTTTGATTTTCCTAACTAAAATATGACCAACACAAAATATAACGAAGCCAACGAAATTGCAAAATATCAGTTCTTAAAAGAGTTGGAGCATTCAGGAATTAAAGGTAACGACCCAAAAAGTGAGAAAACTGTTCTGCAATATATGAACGCAATTCACGAGTTTGAAATTGCTACCAACTTCAAGGATTTTAAGAAGTATGATTCAGAGTTTGCCTTGGAGTTTAAAAGCTATTTGGAAGATAAAAAAAATCAGAGAACTGATAAAAATATTTCAAAATCTCTCTATGTTCACTACCTAAAATTTGTTAAAGAATTTATTGAATGGTTAAAGGCAGAAAATCAGGAATATTCAAAAATTACCCAAAAAGATATTAATTTTCTTAAAACCAATAAGAACGATAAAAACACCGCTCTTGCAACTGCTCATCAACCATCTCACCCAATAAGTGTGATTCTGGCAGTAATTCGCAACATGCCAGAAACAACGCTTTTAGAGATAAGAAATAAGGCGATGATAAGTTTGTGCTTACTTACAACCCCAAGAATTTCAGCATTAAAAACCGCCAGAATTAGCAGCATTAGATATTTTGAAGAATATGAAGCGTGGGCTTTCGACCAGCACCCAAGGCTTGTTGATACCAAATATAAAAGACATATAACTTCTTTTTTCATAGGGCAATCCCAAGACATTATCGACAATGTTTTAAGATGGTGGAATTTGCTAAAAGAAGAAGGCTTCAAAGGCGATGATTACTTATTTCCAAGAATAGACTCAAGTTTTGACAGTGAGGGGAAATCAATTTGCGAGCTAACAAATAACATTCTTGGTTCATCCTCTTGGATTGGCTCAAGTGTGTTTAGAAAAGCTTTTAAAGACAATAATTTAGAATTTTATAGGGTTCATTCTTTCAGACATTCAATTGAAAGGGCTATGGAAAAAGAGCCTTACGCAACGCAGCTTTTGATAGCGTTAGCAGAAAATGACGGACATAAAAACCAGATGGCAACGCTAGTAAAAAGCTATGGCGGCAACTATATGATTGATAGGTCAAAGCTAATGAAAGGGTTTAAGTTGGAATAAACTAATTTTGGTTTATAGTTTTTAGAATTTTTAATAAAAATGTAATGAATTATGACGAGTCGTAAAGCCGATGGAAATAATAAGGTAATTGATAATTTAGTAAGTGCGGTTTCTGCCTTAGATCCAACAGGTGCAAGTGGGTTTATTCTTGGCTCAATAAAATCAATATTAAGTATTAGAGACAGGGCTTATGTTTCGAAATTTGAAAAGTTTTGGTCGGCTTTTGAGGAGAATAAAATTGAAGTAGATGAATTTATTAGCAAAACCGAAGAGCAAGAAGATTGGCAAAAGGTTGGTGAAAATTTCTTATTGGTTATGGATAGCTTTTCTACTTTTGATAAGTGCTATTATTATGGGAAGGTCTGGATTGCTTGGTTAAAAAAAGAAATAAATACAAATGAATTTATTGAATTAACTGAGCTTCTAAGAAATATTTTTATCACGGATTTGCACTACATACTTTATAACTTAAAAGACCGTGGTTTTACTCATCAGAATGAAGATCGGCTATATAATTGTGGGTTTTTACAAAGAAAAAAGATGGATCCTTTTATAAGAATGAGTGGTGGTGGTGGATCATTTGGTATTTTTGGTGATGATTCTGGTCGAGATCTAAGGAAGGCTCAAAAAACGAACGAGAAACTCATTAAGCATTTAGAAAATCCTTATATCGTAGCATCGATTGGAAAGAAACTAATTGAAATTTTAACAAAGAAATGAAAGCAATAATCTTTGCCAGAGTATCCACGCAAGAGCAAGAAACGGATGGTCATTCAATCGATGCTCAAATTGCTAAGCTTAGAGAATATTGCGGCAGAAATGGTTTAGAAATAATCAAAGAATTTGAAGTGGTTGAAAGTTCAACCAGAGGTGAGCGACCAGAGTTTTATAAGATGATTGATTTTGTTAATTCTCAAAAAGGGCAAGTTGCCTTGGTGGTTGATAAAGTTGATCGCTTGCAAAGAAGTTTTACCGAATTGCCAATTTTAGATAAGCTACGCAAAGAAAATAAGCTGGTTATTCACTTTCTTGATATTGGCAAGATGGATTCTGATTCAAATAGTCAGCAAATTTCATTTTATCAAATGTCGGTGGTGATGGCTAACGCTTACACCAACGCAATATCTGACAATGTTAAAAGAAGCATTATTCACAAACTCAACAGCGGCGAATATATTGGCAAAGCGCCGCTTGGTTATTTGAATGTCAGAGATGATAACGATAAATCAAATATCGTTATTGATGAATCTAGGGCTTATTTGGTGCAAAAGATGTTTGAGATTTATTCAACTGGCAGCGTGTCGCTTGGTGATTTAGAAAAGTTCGCTAATCAGCATAATTTAACTAACCACTTCTTCAAAGGCAGAGAATCAAAGCCAATTACTAAAAATGTCATTTCTAATATTCTGAAAAACCCTTTTTATTGCGGTCAGATTTATGTTAAGAAATACAACAAATTTTATCCTCACAAATACCAACCACTAATCAGCAAAGCATTATTTGATAAATGCCAAGAGGTTGGTTTGGAAAGGTCGGCGGCAAATAACAGAATCCAAGCAATTCAAACCTCAGGAAAGGATTTTGTTTTTAGAAGTTTAATTAAGTGCGCTGTAACTGGCAGAACTGTGTCGTCAGATCGCAAAGAAGCTAAGAAAAATAAAAACACTTATCTTGTTACTTGGAATCCAGAAGACATCAAAAAGAAAGTCTATGTGCCAGAAGATCGGATTTTAAAACAAGTATCAGATGTTTTTAAATCAATCGCCGTGCCAAAAAGCATGCTTGATGAGATAACCAGTTATTTACAACAATCACACGAAGCAGAAAAGCAATATCACGCACAAAAGCTTATCTCGCTTAGAAAAGAGAAAGATTTAATCAAAGACAAAATTAACAGATTGCTAGACCTGCATTTAGAAAGAGTGATTAACAAAGAAGAATATCACAGCAAGAAAGAGGACTTAGAAAAACAATTAGCAAAAGTTAAGACAGAGCAAGAATTGCACGAAAATGCAGATGGTGGATTTAAAGATGCAGTTGTAACGGCTTTTAATTTAGCTAGTAAAGCGAGTGAATTATTTGAAAGTTCGAAAACTACTGAAAAGAGAGAATTGATTGCTTTCGTATTTTCGAACCTTTCTCTAAGGGGTGTGGAGCTAGAATATACGCTGCGCCAGCCATTCGATATGATGGTGAATTTGAGCACTCGTAAAGAGTGGCTCCCTGGGAAGGGATCGAACCTCCGACCAAGTGATTAACAGTCACTTGCTCTACCGCTGAGCTACCAGGGAATATTTTTTAAATTTTTTGGGTGATTTTTTCACTTAGTTTTTCAAAGGGGCGGGCATGCTATTTTTTTAAAAAAAGAAAATCAATAAGGTAATTTTATTATTTTGTGATTTTTTATTTTGGAGGAAGATCAAAATTTTTTGAAGAAAAATTTAAGCAAAAAAAGAGTTGGGGTTTTTAAATCCCAACTCTTTTTTATGAAACTAAATTCGAAAACTATCTTCTGTCGCCGAAGAATCTTAGTAACATCAAGAAAAGATTGATGAAATCCATATAAAGATTTAACGCGCCTACAACCGCCATTTTAGCGACCATTTCGCTGTTGCCAGAAAAATGGTAGTAAGTTTGTTTGATTCTTTGAGTGTCGTAAGCAGTAAGACCGATGAAAAGGAAAACGCCGATTAGAGAAATGGCGAAATCAAAGGCAGAACTTTTTAAGAAAATATTAACAATTGATGCGACGATTAAACCAATTAGGCCCATTGTTAAAAATGAACCCATGCTGGTTAAATCTTTTTTAGTGGTGTATCCGTAAAGGCTGGTTGCGCCAAATACGGAAGAGGCGATGAAGAAAACGCGGGCAACGCTGGTGTTGGTGTAAACTACAAAAATTGATGCCAAAGAAATGCCCATTAATGCTGAATAAATCCACAAATAAGTTTTTGCAGTTGCGGCAGAAATCGAATTTAATTTTGCACCCATGAAAATTACAAAACCAAGCGGAGCAAGCATTGCAACCCACATTAAAGGAGTTCCAAATATAACTGCCATTAAGGATGGTGTGTTTGCAACTAAAAATGCGATTGCGCCAGAAATGGCTAAAGCAATGGCCATGAAATTGTAAACTTTCACCATATAATCACGCAGCGCCGAATCGTAAGTTGTTGTTCTTGCGGCTGCAGAAGCAAAAGAAGTTGCTCTGTTGTTAAAGTTAGACATTTGAAACCTCTGAATTGTTAAATAATATTGCTGAAAGAAACTTGATTTAAACTTTGTGTAAGCAAACCTATGTCTATGCATTTAGTTTTGCCAATTAATTTTTTCAAGAATGAAGAATAAAAAAATCATCGCGATTGTCGGTTTGATGGGTGTTGGTAAAACCACGATTGGTGCTAAATTAGCGGAAAAAACTAAATATTATTTTATCGATTGCGATTGTGAAATTGAGGATCGCGAACGCAAAACCATCAAAGAAATTTTTGCTCAAAATGGCGAAAAATATTTTCGTCAGGTTGAAAAAAAAGTTATCCGCGAAATAGTTGAGCGCGATGAAAACATCGTTTTATCCCTTGGTGGCGGCGCTTTTATCGATTCTGATACTAGACAAATTTTGAAAGAAAAATCTTATATAATCTGGCTTTTTGCCAAGATTGACACCATTCTACATCGCATCGGCAATAAAACTACGCGACCACTTTTAAATCAGAAATATAAAAGAGAAACTCTCGAAGAATTAGCGGCGAAGCGTTATCCAATATACGCCGAAGCTGATTTTAAATTTGATACTAGTGATGAAAATCACGAAGTGCTGATTGCTAAAATTCTCGAATCAATAAATTCACTCAAGAATGCAAAATAAAATTTCCGTCAATCTCGCAGAAAGAAGTTACGATATCGTAATTGGCGACAATTCAATTGAATATTTGCCGGAATTTTTGGGCAAAAGAAAATATAGTAAAATTTTTGTAATTACTGATGAAAACCTTGCCAAGCTCCATTTAGCAAGGTTGCAAGCCATTTTACAAAAAAGCGAAATTCAGGTTGAAACTATAATTACCAAAGCTGGCGAACAAACAAAATCCTTTTCATTTTTAGAAGAAATTTGTGAAGAAATTTTAGCGAAAGGTGTTGATCGTAAATCGCTGATTATTGCTTTTGGTGGCGGCGTAATTGGTGATTTATCTGGTTTTATTGCGGCAATTTTATTGCGCGGAATTGATTTTGTGCAAGTGCCAACAACATTGCTCGCAGCAGTTGACAGTTCGGTTGGTGGCAAAACTGCGGTGAATAGTAAATCGGGGAAAAATTTAATCGGCAGTTTTTATCAGCCGCAATTAGTGATTTGTGATTTGAGTTTTTTAAAAACTTTACCGTTGCGGGAAATGAAATCGGGCTACGCCGAAGTTGTGAAATATGGATTTATTTATGATGAAAAATTTTTCGAATTCTTAGAAAAAAATTATGCTAAAATTTTTGAATATGATGCAGAAGTTTTAGAAAAAATAATTCGCCGTTCTTGCGAAATAAAAGCCGAAATTGTTGGTCGCGATGAAAAAGAATCGGGTGATCGTGCTTTGCTTAATTTTGGTCATACTTTTGGTCACACTTTTGAAACTGAAACTAATTATTCCGATGAAATTTTGCATGGCGAAGCTGTGGCCCTTGGAATGGTGATGGCGGCGAAAATGTCGCAGAATTTTTCGATGATTTCGCAAGGGGATTTTTTGCGCGTAAAAAATCATTTACAGAATTGTGGATTTGTAATTGATCCCAAAAAAATCCGCAAAAATTGGGATGAAAAAAATTTGGTGAGTCATCTCTACAAAGATAAAAAAAATGAAGGTGGAAAGCTGACATTTATTTTGTTGAATAAAATTGGTGGTTCGGAAGTTAAAAAAGGAGTTGAGTTAGAAGAATTTGATAAGGTTTTGCAGGAGTTTGTTTAAGAATCGAGCTAGCATCTCGATCTTAAAACAATGACTGAAAAATTTTTTAAAATTCTTGTAGAATTCTTAAGCGACCAAAACTACTTTCCGCCCTCATTTTATTTTCGCCTGCGTGATGGAATGGTAGACATAACGGACTTAAAATCCGTGGAGCTTTATCGCTCTTGCCGGTTCAAGTCCGGCCGCAGGTACCACTGATCGTCTAAAAAATAATCCTTCCTTATTGATGAATCTGGCCAAGAAAATAACACAGATTTTTATTCTGATTTTCTTCGCTGCTTTTTTGTCTTCCTGCGATGATGGCTGTGTTGAAGCTGATGAGTTTGATGTAGAAGCCTTAACTGTAGAAGCAAAACCAACTAAGGATGGAATTAGCGTTGATGGTAAAGTTGCGGAATGGCATGAAACCGGTTTAAAATCAAATGGTGATGAATTTTTAATTCAGGTTGGCGGTGCTTGGACTCCATGGGCATTGCAGAATAATGATAAGCTTGCCGATATGTCCAGATGTGATTTCTGTGCCAAGAAATTATCCCCTTTAACTCCCAATTGTTTATGTTATAAATATACTGCTGACGGCATTACTTATTCTGACAATAATACTAGTGGTTCGGGTAATGATGCAAATATCAGGTCAATTCCTACTCCGGAAAAAGGTACAAATGGAGAGCCGCTGAACATTGATTGCACAACTACCACTAATCAAAACAACCCAGGCTCTTGCTCTTGTACTGATGATACAGATTATGGAACTGCTCTTGATTATAACACTTATCATTTTCCACTTAACTACTATGATAAAAACAAAAACGTAAAAATTGCTGACCCACAAACTACATGTAAATATGATCGGGGCATGGGTCTTTATATAGGTTTATTTGGAAGTAACGGAACTGAAGATCTTAAGCGTTCGTATCATTTACTTTCGACTTATGAAATATGTGATATCAAGCGCAATTCTAGTGGTAAATGTTTAGCTAGTGATGGCACTGACATGACGCGTTATATTTATACCAGCCCAAATAAAAGAATTTTCCTTAAAGATGACAAAGCTGATAATGATGGCACTGATACCAATACTTCTGATGATGAATATCACGGTCCTAATGAATATGTAAAATTCAAGATCTATGATGATTATTATAATGATAATGTTGGACAATATAAGATTTCAATCTTACGTGGTGTGGGTAGGGCCAATGATGATGGATTGCTCGAATTTCTCGTGTCTTTAGTAGAAAACACAATGCTTGGCGAAGTTGATGCTAATGGTGATAGACAAGGCGGCATTATTCAATTCATGTATCAGTCAATTGTTCAGGATACAAATTTTATTACAGTGGTGCAAATTTCGTTGGGTCTTTATATTGCATTATTTGGTGCTGCTCACATGTTTGGCCTGACTGAATGGAGCAAGAAGGAAGTGATGAGCAGGATTTTAAAAATTGGCTTGATCATTTTCTTTACCAGCCCGACCAGTTGGTATTTCTACAATAAAATTATCGTCGGCTTCTTTAAAGATAGTATGGATTACGTTGTTGCAATGATGATGAGTCTTTCAGATTCCAATATTGATCCCACTTCAATGACGGTGATTTCGCAGATGGATCGCGCTGATATTACAAGTAATGCTACGCGCTTTTCTTATATTGATGTGATAATCAAAAAATTACTTTCTGTTGCTACGGCGAAGAAAGTTTTTGGTCTGTTTTTTGGAACTTATTACGGAATATTGTTAATTCCCGCCACTTATGCAGTAATTGCATATTTCATTTATGCTATGCTTTGGGCGGCCGTGGCTTATACTATTAACATCATGAAAATTATTTTTGTGTTGGCGCTGGGTCCAATATTTATCTGTTTCACGCTTTTTAGTCACACTGCTTCGATGTTTAAAAGTTGGTTGGGATATTTAGGTGGCAGATCCTTCGAAATCATAATGCTATTCTCCGTTCTTTACAGCTTTGTAACCTTGATCGACCAGAATTTTGCCGATCTTTTATCTTTCAGAACCTGTATGAAAAATTACAATCTGGCTATTTTCACATTGAAGATTCTGGTTTCTGATATTGGTAGCAGATCATTAATGCAATGGCTGATAATGTATGTGATGATTGCAGGTCTAACATTTATCATGCGTTTGATTATTGATAAAATTCCTGATGTTTCGAGTGCCTTATTCGTCGTTAATGTTGGCGGTGAAAAAATCAGATCCGATGGTACTCCTGTTAGTGTGATACCAGTCAATAGTCATGGTAATACTGCTGCCGGAATAATGGGTGCCGTTAAAGGTGCTGCAATTGCTGCGGCTTCAGGAGCATTTAATACGGCAGGATATGTTGCCGGAAAAGGCATGGAAATGGGAAGAGGTGCAATGCGTGCCAGTGGTGCTTCTGAAGCTTTAGGAAATATGTTTAGTGGTTTTCCGATTAGTAGTCCGGGAACTATGTATAATAATATGAAAATTGATTCTGCACTTTCTAAAGGCCAAAAAGAAGCTGCTTCTAAGGGTTTGACTGGCAAAGAAGCTGATGCTTACGCAAGACAAGTTGCAAATAATATATTACAAAATCAGATGTTGTCGAAAGATTTGAATGACTCAAAAGTTTCCAACAGCATGCCTAATAAATTTGCTATTACTGGTTTGGATTCGCAGGCAATTCAAGCTCGATTTGACCAAAAAATGGTACAGCAGCCATTAAAAGATTTCTTAAAAGCAGAAGCGCAAAAACTAAAAAATCAGGATCCCGACAAAATTCCATTGGGTAAAGATATGAGGCAACAACTTAGAACAAATGCCATGGCTTGGGCTGAGAAAAATTTGGTTGGCGGATCGGCTGCTGTTGAAAAATATCTTGGTAAAGAAGGAAGAGATGCTGGAAAAGCTGGTGGAAGCGCCTTTGCAGTTGCGGCGAGAGATATTAATAATGTGTTGAAAAGTTCGGCCGAACTTTCAACTGCAGAAGCTGCGAAACATTTTGCTGGAAATTCGGAACTGCAGAATAAATTTTTACAACATCTTCAAGAAAGAGACTTCAAGAGAAATCTCAGAAATTCAGAAGCTCAATCTTCAATTGCTCCTTTACCTAAAGCTGAAACTACTTTAGGCAAAACTGCTAATGCAATGCGTACTGCAGTTGATGTTACCACAAATGTTCTTGGGAAAAAAGTTCCAAATCTTGCATCGCGTGCGCTTGATGGCGTAATACGCACCGAAGCTCGTAATCCAGAAATGGCGCAGCAAAGTTTCTTACGTAACTTGCGTAATGAAGAGAGATGGGATTCTGGAAGTGCTGCGCAAAAAGCTTTGGTGTTAAACCCTTTGAATCGAAGCAACACACTTGATCGCGCGATGAATATGTTTGGTGGAAAAGCTAGTTCACTTTCCGAAAGAACCGATGCCGCACGAACAGCAGCTTTGGTTAATGTATTAAAAGGTGATGCTAAATTGGAAAAATTTACCCCTAAAACTGACTTGCCAAAAGATATCAGAGCGGCAGAAAAGAAGAACGAAAAGGATGCTAAAAAAAGAGAATTTTTTCAAAGCCAGTTACGTGAAAATGCTACAAAAGGACTGGAAAAAGATGTATCTCAAATAGAGAAATTAGAAAGACAGGGTAAAGCTGAAGAAGCGAAAGAAGCAAAAGAAAAAATGTTGCAGGAAGCGCGATCAGGCATCGAGTTAAAAGACGGTAAAATTACTGCCAAAGATGGACAAACTCTTTTTGAAGCAGCGGCAAAGTTAGATTACTTACACCGTAAATTTGGTCTCGAAGGTGAAAGTCCGCAAAAAGCAATGCTGGAAGCTTTGAAAGCTGATGCTGCAATCAATGCTGAAAGGGTTAAAGAAGCGATGGCTTCAGCAAAAACTCCGGCAGATTTAGCTCAAGCAAAAATAGATGCTAAAAATCTTGCTGATTTAAAAGCAGGATTCTTCGGTTCAGAAGTTAAGATTAGTAATGCCAAAGCCTCAGAAACTGATGCAGATTCTAAAGCAATGAACGAGAAACGTGATAAAGCGATGGAAGATCTTAAAAAATCTCTGGAAGTTAAACCGACGGATAAAGAAGCGAAAAAAGCAAGTAATCTTGAAATCGCCAAAGCTAGAACTGGCATTGGTTCTGATGAAGATAAAGACAGAAAAGAAGATGCTAAAAATGATAAAGATATCAATAAAGAGAAAGCTGAAACTCAAAGGAGATCGGATCAGATAAATAAAGATCTGCTTGAAAAAGAAGAAGCTTTGAGAAAAGAAGAATCTGAACGCATTGCTAAAGCCGAAAAAGAAACTAAAGAAAAAGAAGCGCGCGATCAGCTTCTAAATGACATGATTAGTAAAATGATGGAAATCCAGAAAATGGAAAAAGAGATTGCTGCGAAGAAAAAAGAAGAAGAGGAAAAAGCAAAATCAGAAGATCAAAGTAAGCCAGAAGAAGCTAGAAAAGATAAGGATCTTCCGAAAGTAGAAGGTGATGATCTTGAAGGTAAAGATAAAGTTCACGAGAAAGATGAAAAAGAAAAGGCACTTGAAGAAGCGAAAAAACAGCTTCAAGAAATGATGTCAGGTAAACCTGCTTTAGAAGCCTCACAAGCTATTAATGATGAAATAAAATCTAAAGCTGAAGCAATTGAGAAGAAAATTGCTGATGCTAAAGCAGCAAGAGATGAGGCTCTATTACAAGAAGTGTTAAAAAATGTGAAAGGTGAAACAGATGGATTTATTGCAACTGCAATGAAGGTAGAATTTGGCGCTTCAATTTCCGATATATTAATGCAAGGTCTCACGAGCAATATATTGCTTGGTGTTGCTGATAAAGGTGATAATGCTTATAAATCAGCACAAATCAATTCTACTAAAACTTTGTTAAATATGGCTGAAGGTAAATTAAAAATTCAGACTATGGATAAAAAAATGAAAGAGTTCGAACTTTCACAGTTAGAAAAATTAAAAACTGCTGGTGGTCAAGTTGATGATAATGAGATAACTACACTAAAAGCAGAAGTTCTTAAACTTGAAGAACAAGTGGCTCAAAGCCAAGCTAACGTTGGCAGAGTTGAAGCAGATATTATTAATCTACAAAAAAAATAGAGCCTGTCTTTAAAACTAATTTCTAAAAAATTAGTTTTGGTTGCTTGACAAAGCAGGTTGCACATCTAAATTCCTCGCCACTTCTGCCCTTCATTTTTGAGGGGCTTTTGTTTTTCTTGTGGCAGGCGTAGCTCAGTTGGTTAGAGCGTCAGGTTGTGGTTCTGAAGGTCGCGGGTTCGATCCCCGTCGCTTGCCCCACTCACTAAAATTATCTTGAATGGATATTATCTTCTTTGCAGCAATTGCGTTTTTTATCTTTTACAAGCTCAATAAACAGCTAGGAAAAGTTGATGAGGAAGAGAAAAAAAATATTGAATTAAAAGTTGTTTCGGCGCGGGAAAAAATTCTAGAGGCGCAACAAGTTATAAAGCAGCAACAGCAGCAGCAATCATCTCTCACAATTGAAACTGATAATCAGGTGAGTGAAAAAATATTAAATAGCCTTGATGCCGCAACTAAAGAAAGCTTCAGCAACATTTTAAACCGCACCAATATTTCCGCAGAATTTTTTGTTAATGGCGTAAAATCAGCTTTTGAAATGATTCTCAAAGCCTTTGCCAGCACTGATTTGGAAACATTAAAATTTTTACTTTCTGATAAAATTTTTAAAGGTTTCGAAAGCGCAATCATCCAAAGAAAATCGACAGAAAAAACTCTTATCACCAATTTAATTTCGATTGAAAAAACTGAAATAATTTCGGCACTTATTTTTGAAAATAATGCTTCGGTTGTAATGAAAATTGTCTCAAAACAAATCAATTACATCATCGATTCTAAAGGCCAGACTATTGAAGGTAGAAAAGATGAAATTAATGAAATAACCGACATCTGGACTTTCAAAAAAGATATTAATTCTACAAATCCAAACTGGGTTGTTTCGGCGACCGGTTCTAATTAATTACAAGAATTTATGACAAAAAATTTTATTCCCAAATCTTCCCTAAAAATCGCCAACAAGGAATATAAATATTTTTCTTTGAATGACGCCGCAAAAAAAGTCGGTCGCGATATTTCAAAACTTCCTTTCAGCTTGAAAGTTCTCCTCGAAAACGTTATCCGAAATTTCGATGGCGACATTGTAAATGAATCTCACATCGCAGCCATTATTGACTCGGTAAAAAACGCAGAAAAAAGAATCGAAATCGCTTTTTCTCCCGCCCGCGTTTTAATGCAGGATTTTACCGGCGTGCCTGCAGTTGTTGATTTAGCAGCAATGCGTGATGCTTCGGTTCGCTTAAATAAAAATCCGGAAAAAATTAATCCACTAGTTCCGGTTGATCTGGTAATTGATCACTCAGTACAAGTTGATTATTATGGCAATAAAGAGGCTTTGCAAAAAAACGTCGATATCGAATATGCCAGAAATATTGAGCGTTATGAATTTTTAAAATGGGCGCAAAAATCTTTTGATAATTTTCGCGCCGTTCCACCAGGAACCGGAATTTGCCACCAAGTGAATTTAGAAAATTTAGCCCGTGTAGTTTGGAGCAGACAAATTGATGGCGAATTATTTGCTTATCCAGACACCGTTGTTGGAACTGACAGCCACACTACAATGATAAACGGTTTGGCCGTGTTAGGTTGGGGCGTTGGCGGAATTGAAGCTGAAGCGGCGATGCTTGGTCAACCAGTTTCAATGCTAATTCCGGAAGTTATCGGTTTTAAATTATCCGGAAAATTGCAGGAAGGAATTACCGCAACTGATTTGGTTTTAGCGATCACACAAATTCTGCGCAAAAAAGGTGTAGTCGGAAAATTCGTAGAATTTTTTGGACCAGCTCTTGCTGCACTTTCCTTGGCAGACCGCACCACAATTGCTAATATGGCACCAGAATATGGCGCAACTTGTGGTATTTTCCCGATTG
This sequence comes from uncultured Alphaproteobacteria bacterium, assembly GCA_903937405.1. Classification (GTDB taxonomy): domain Bacteria; phylum Pseudomonadota; class Alphaproteobacteria; order Rickettsiales; family UBA1997; genus UBA2645. The sequence goes on from CAIZZE010000014.1 coordinate 21,826, forward strand.
ATTATGTCACATTAAATTACCTAAAACTTACGGCGCGCGACGAAGAAAATATTGAATTGGTGCAAGAATATTCCAAAGCTCAAGGCATTTTTGTAGAAGATCATAATCACGCGCCAGAATTTAGCGAAATTCTTGAACTCGATATTTCAACAATTTTGCCAAGTTTAGCTGGCCCAAAAAGGCCACAAGATCGCGTTCTTCTTCCTGATGTTAAAGAATCTTTCCTCGCTTTGCAAAAAGAGCTTAATTCTAATCACGACGGCAAAGTTTTAATCCCTGAATTAAATAGCGATATTGGCGATGGCGACGTTGTAATTGCTGCAATCACATCTTGTACTAACACTTCCAACCCTTCGGTTCTAATCGCCGCAGGTTTGCTGGCTAAAAAAGCAGTTGAAAAAGGTTTGAAAGTTAAAGGTCATGTTAAAACTTCATTGGCACCGGGATCGCAAGTTGTTGCTGAATATTTAGAAAAATCAGGTTTACAAAAATATCTTGATCAACTGGGTTTTTATTTAGTTGGTTTTGGTTGCACAACTTGCATCGGAAATTCTGGCCCGCTGCATCCGCAAATTGAAGAAGCGATTAAAGCCAAAAATCTTTTAGTTGGCGCGGTGCTTTCGGGAAACCGCAATTTTGAAGGTCGCGTTCATCCATTAGTTAAAGCCAATTATTTAGGTTCGCCGCCTCTTGTTGTTGCTTATGCATTAAGTGGTAATTTAAAAATGAATTTGGAAACCGATTCAATCGGTACTGCAGCTGATGGCAGCAAGGTTTTCTTGAAAGATATTTGGCCAAGCAAAGAAGAAATCGATGCTGTAATTAATTCTTACGTAACGCGCGAAGTTTTTGCCCAAAAATATTCTGATTTATTCAAGGGCGACGAGGCTTGGCAGAAAATCCAAGTTGAAAGATCAAGCACTTATAATTGGAATTTAAACAGTACATACATTCGTCTGCCGAATTATTTCGATGATTTAAATCGTCAAAATGCTGTTGAAATTAAAGCGGCGCGAATTCTGGCAATGTTTGGCGATTCAATCACTACAGACCACATTTCTCCGGCCGGAAATATTTCTGCAACTTCACCAGCAGCGCAATATTTAGCGCAAAAAGGTGTTACTAAAGATGACTTCAACTCATATGGCGCAAGACGCGGCAATCATGAAGTTATGGTGCGCGGAACTTTCGCTAATATTAGAATTAAAAATGAAATTTTAGGCGGTATTAAAGAAGGCGGATTTACGCGTGTTTTCGATCATAATGCGGCGGGAAATGAAGTATTTTCAATTTATGATGCAGCAATGCTTTATAAAGAAAAAAATATTCCTCTGGTCGTTGTTGCCGGTAAAGAATATGGCACTGGATCTTCGCGCGATTGGGCTGCGAAAGGTACATTTTTGCTCGGAGTTAAAGCGGTAATTGCTGAAAGTTTTGAAAGAATTCACCGTTCCAACTTAATTGGAATGGGCGTTTTGCCTTTGGTTTTCAAGGCTGGAGAAAATAGAAAAACTCTTGGTTTAACTGGGGAAGAAGTGATTGATGTTTTGGGAATTACTCCAGATATCAAACCACGTCAGGATATTAAATGCGTAATTACTAAATCAGACGGTTCTAAGCAAGATGTAATTTTAACTTGCGGAATTGATACCAGTAATGAAGTTGAATATTTCAAACTTGGCGGCATTCTTCAATATGTAATGGGGCAAATTTCTTAAACTTAATTTAAAAAAATTATGCAAGTAAGAGTAGTTGGATCGAACATGGATATTGGTCAAGCTTTGACCAGCTATGTTGAAGAACATTTAGCTAAAACAGTTACCAAATATTTTGACAAAGCGATTGATGCGGAAGTGCATTTTTCAAAAGATGGCAATATGTTTAGGGTGATCGTTATTGTGAATGAAGGCGTGAAAGGTGGAATTGTTGTAAAAAGCAACGCTGAAGCCGGAGACGTTTACGCTTGTTTCAACGAAGCCTGCAGCAAATCTGCCAAACAATTAAACCGTTATAAAAGTAAAATTAAAAATTTTAGACGAAATGGTGGCGGATTAAAATCAATTGAGCCAAACTATAAAGCAATTGATGCGATGAAATATATTCTTCCGCCGCAAGCCTTCAATGTTTTTGAAGAAATGGAAGAAGAAGAAACTGATGAGTTGGCTCAGTCATTGAATGTAATCACTGAAAAAACAACAGATATTGAATCATTAACCGTTAATGAAGCGATCATGAAAATGGATTTATCTGATTTACCGGCGCTTGTTTTTATCAATAAGCAAAACAAAAGAATAAACGTGGTTTATCAAAGAAAAGATGGCAACATTTCTTGGATTGATCCCAGAGTTTAAAATAGTTTAAAATAATATTAAAATTTTTTTACCGCACAAAGGAGGTAAATTTAAAATGGACGTTACAGTTCACGGTCGTGGCAATCTAGAGATGGCAATCCGCGCCTTCCGTAAAAAAACCCAAAAAGAGGGTTTGGTGAAAGAAGCGAGAAGAAGAAAAGCCTACGAAAAACCTTCTGAAAAAGTAAAAAGAAGAAGAGAAGAAAGCATTACCAGAAAGAAAAAAGCCAGAAGAGGCGAAATGGTTTAAACCATTTTATGGGGGCGTGAGAAATCGCGCCCTTATTTTTTTGATAAAATTTGGATTTAAGGAACCTCTAAAATATTTTTCGACAGATCCTGAAACAAGTTCAGGATGACGCGCTATGGCAGATCTTCCCAGATCTTCATCCTGAACTTGTTTCAGGATCTATCAAATCTCATCACATAAAATAACAATCAAACAGAAGTTCCCAATATTTATCTCATTTACAAATGAAACTTAGCCAAAAAGATAAATCACTTTTACTCTTCATCGTTGCGGTTCTAATCATTCTTTGGGGTGCTTTCACATCTATTTCGCATTTCTTTTTCTCGGCAACTTACCGCTCTTCTGACATCGCAAAATTAGTAAATAATAAAGATAAACAATGGTTCAACATCGCGCGGCCACTAGAAATTTCTGATCTCAAAGAACGTATAATTTTATTAGATTTCTGGACTTACGATTGCGTAAATTGCATTTCCGCTTTTACTGAAATTAAAAAACTGGAAAACCAATTTGGCAGCAAACTTACAGTAATAGGTGTTCACAGCGGTAAATTTGAAAATCAAAAAGATCCAGCTGAAATCAAAAAAGCTATTTTAAAATTCGATATCGAACATCCTGTAATTAATGATTCAGATCTAAAAATCTGGAATCAATTCAAGGTTAAATCATGGCCAACCTTTATCCTGATTAATCCTAACGGCAATATTGTTAAAACTTATATAGGTGAAAATGAGCTGCCGAAAGTTAAGCGCGACCTCAAAAAATTAATTTCCAAATATAAGTTTGAAGTTAATCGCGAGCCAATGCCAACATTGTTTGAGAAATATGACATGATTGGAAATGTCTTGGATTTTCCAACTAAATTAGAATATGCCGCCGATTTCCTTTATAAAACCCGCCATTTGCCAGTGATTTTCATCGCCAATACGGGGCAACATAATATTATAATCAGTTCACTTTCCGGTGAAATAATTGCCAAAGTTGGTTCGGGAAAAGAAGGTCTTCAAGATGGAACTTTTGATGTTGCAAATTTTAGCTCTCCGCAAGGATTGCTTTATGATTCGGGAAAACTTTATGTTGCAGATCGCGGTAATCACGCCATTCGCGAAATTAATTTTAAAGAAGGAAAAGTATCAACTTTAATTGGCTCAAGCCAAAGAGGCGAAGTGATTGAAAGTGGTGGTGAATTTCTTGAAGCAAAAAATGTTAATCTTTCATCTCCAGTTGATATCGAATTTTTCCCTAATCACGAAAATATTGTCATTGCTAATTCCGGAACTAATCAAATTTTATCTTATAACTTAAAGAAAAAAACAGTTTCAATCCTTGCTGGTAATGGTTTGGAAGGAATGGATGATGGAAAATATCCAGAAAATTCTTTAGCCCAAACTGCCGATATGTCAGCTTCAAACCACAAGCTTTATTTTGTTGATTCCCAAAGTTCATCCCTGCGAGTTCTTGATGAAAGCGGTAATGTAAAAACTTTAATTGGTAAAGATTTAACAAAATTCGGTCATGAAAATGGCGACAAGAGCAGGGCGCTAATGCAGCATCCACTTGGGTTAATGGTTGATGATACGGGAGCTTATATTTCCGACAGCTTTAATCATGTAATTCGCAAATATGATTTTTCTTCCAGTCAAATCCGTGATTTTGTTGGTGGTCGTAAACATGGTAATGGCGTTGGAACATCTGCAAATACGCAGTTTGATGAACCGGAAGGAATCATTGCGGTTCTAGATCGTTTTTATGTTTCAGACTCGAATAATAATCGCATTTTAGCAATTGGTCGCGGCTCATTAAATTCGGAATTGTTTGATGTCATGCCGCCACTTCGTTTGCCAAAAGAAGATTTTTTGCAATATTTACCAAATCTACAAAAAGCCGAAGAAATTGATATAAAAGCTGATGCGGAAGTTGTGATCAAAATTGATTTGAAAAAAGGTTGGAAAATAAATGAATTAGGTCCGAGTTTTATAAATTTATTGCAATTAGTTGACGATAATAAAGCCAATATGGTTGCCAGCTTTGACTGGCGAGCAGTTTCAACTAAAGAAATTAAATTACCGAAGTTAAAAGATGGCAAAAATTATATGCTGCAAGGCACGATTTATTTTTGCGAAGATAAGAGAAATTCTTTGTGTTACATCAAAAGTTATGAGCAAAGAATTGAAGCTGATTCTGGTGAAGAAAAATCGCAGATTGAGATTAAGTTGGGGTATTAAGATGAATATAATCTCTTGGAATTGTAATATGGCCTTTCGTAAAAAGGCTGAAAATATTCTAAAGTATGACCCTGATATCATGGTTATTTTAGAGTCAGAATCAAAAGAAAAAATTGATTTTATCAAACATTCCAAATTTCCTCATCAAATAATTTGGGATGGAGGAAATGCTAACAAAGGATTGCTTATAGCCTCTTACAACAAAGACTACGATATCAAAATTAATGATCTTTATAACAAAAATTTTAAATATGTTTTACCAATCGATATAATAACAAAAGAACATAAATTTTTGCTACTAGCTGTTTGGGCGAAAAATACTTCAAATCCTTTTACTAGTTATGTTGTTCAAGTTTCAAGGGCAGTTAACTTTTACAAAAATTTGCTTAATGAAAAAACAATAATTATTGGAGATTTTAACAGTAATAAAATTTGGGATAACGTAAATAAGAAAGAAGCAAATCACTCTGACTTGGTAAGAAGTTTAGAAGCGCTAAACATTCAAAGTCTCTATCACAATATAACAAAGTTAGATCAAGGAAAGGAGACCGAACCAACTTTTTACTTACATAAAAAAAGAGATAAACCATATCACATAGATTATCTTTTTGTAGGAAATTTTTGGCTTGAAAAATTGACAAAACTAGAAATCGGCAACTTTGATGATTGGATTAAACATAGTGATCATATGCCGATAATGGGTCAATTTGAGGTTTAAGTAAATCACTCATAAAACTCGCTGTGGAATGGCTTTGTAAGTTAGTTTGTATTTTTAAAGTTCAATTTATTCACAGCAAAACTCATCAAAAAAACTTTCTAAAAAACTGCAAAATTTCCTTCTTTTTTAGTTTTCACTTTTTATCATCTATTCATCCTTTTTAAGCCATATTTACCACGGCTTTAGAGCAGTTCTGCTTTCTTTAAAAAACAATCCAAAAAACAAAAAAATGTCAGCTAAAAAACAAGACAATTCCCCTGTTGAAGAAAAAATGGATCACACCGTTAGTGCCGAATATTCTTCTGACTCAATCCGCGTTCTAAAAGGCCTTGAAGCAGTTAGAAAACGTCCAGGTATGTACATTGGCGATACAGATGATGGTAGCGGTTTGCACCACATGGTTTATGAAGTTGTTGATAACGCAATTGACGAAGCTTTAGCCGGTCATTGCGATCAAGTTTTAGTTGCATTAAATGCTGATGGTTCAGTTACAGTGCGCGATAATGGTCGCGGTATTCCAACCGACATTCACAAAGAAGAAGGCGTTTCGGCGGCTGAAGTTATTATGACTCAACTTCACGCTGGCGGTAAATTTGACCAAAATTCTTATAAAGTTTCTGGTGGTTTGCACGGTGTGGGCGTTTCAGTTGTAAACGCACTTTCTGATTGGTTAGAATTAAAAATCTGGCGCGACGGCAAAGAACATACAATGCGTTTCGCACACGGTGATGCGGTTTCTCCATTAGAAATTACTGGTATTGCAGCAAAAGGTCAAAAAGGTACGCAAGTTACTTTTCACCCATCAAATCAAACTTTTTCCAACGTTTTAGAATTCAGTTTTTCAACTCTTGAACAACGTTTACGCGAGCTTTCATTCTTGAACTCGGGCGTAAAAATTCTTTTGCAAGATCTGCGCGGCGAAGAGCCAAAAGAAATAACATTATTTTATGAAGGCGGCGTTGAAGCTTACGTAAAATATCTCGATAAAAGTAAAAATTCTTTGCACCAAACCATCAGCGTAACCGCGCAAGACAAAGTCAGCGGCATCAGCATGGAAGTTTCAATGCAATGGAATGACAGCTATCACGAAAATGTTTTATGCTTCACCAATAACATCCGTCAACGCGACGGCGGCACGCACCTTGCGGGCTTGAAAGCAGCGTTAACTCGTACAATCAATAATTACGCTGGCGACAATAAACTTTTTAAAAAAGAAAAAATTGTTTTAACTGGCGATGACGCTCGCGAAGGCTTGACTTGCGTGCTTTCAGTAAAAGTTCCAGATCCAAAATTTTCTTCTCAAACCAAAGATAAATTAGTTTCTTCCGAAGTTAGAGCTCACGTCGAATCTTGGGTGAATGACAAATTAGCGCAATGGTTTGAAGAGCGTCCGGCTGATGCCAAAATCATCGTTGGCAAAGCAGTTGAAGCGGCGCAAGCAAGAGAAGCCGCAAGAAAAGCGCGTGAATTAACTCGCAGAAAATCTGTTCTCGAAATTTCTAACTTGCCGGGGAAATTGGCGGATTGCCAAGAAAAAGATCCAGCTTTAAGCGAAATTTTCATCGTAGAAGGAAACTCGGCGGGCGGTTCAGCGAAGTCGGGTCGTAACCGGAAATATCAAGCAATTCTGCCAATTCGTGGTAAAATTTTAAACGTTGAACGCGCACGTTTTGATAAAATGCTTTCCTCAACCGAGATCGGAACAATGATTACGGCGCTTGGAACTGGAATTGGCGCTGAAGATTTTGATCCTTCAAAAGTTCGCTACCACAAAATTATCATCATGGCCGACGCGGACGTCGATGGTTCTCACATCAGAACTTTGTTGCTAACTTTCTTCTTTCGTCACATGCCAAAATTAATTGAGCATGGATTTTTATACATCGCGCAACCGCCACTTTACAAAGTGAAAAAAGGTTCAAGCGAAGTTTATTTGAAAAATGAACAAGCTCTTCAAAGTTACATTATCGATAATGCTTTGAATAACGCGCTTTTAAAATCAAAGGCGGGAGATAGATCTGGCGCCGATTTATATGATTTTGTAAACAAACTTGGAAAATTTGATCACCTAATCAAAAGTTTGTCGCGCGTGATTCAATCTGACATCGCAGAAAACCTTGCTCTAGCTGGTGCTTTCGACAAAGAATGGATGCAAGATAAAGCTAAAGCCAAAACTTTAACTGCCAAAATCGAGAAAATTTTCCAAAGCACTGCTGATGAAGAAATCACTTGGAAGGCCAATGTTACTGATTCTGATGATGTTGAAGTTATCAAAGAAACCAGAGGCGTTAAAACTTCTTATATAGTTAAAAAAACCTATTTCGATTTACCTGAAATCGCGGTTCTAGCGCAAATTACTGAACAATTAGCTGGTGATTTTGCTTCTTCATTAAAATTCATTCGCGGTGACGATGAAAAAACTGCTCACAAGCCAGTTGAATTAATGAACATGATTTTAGAAGCCGGAAAAAAAGGTGTTTCAACCCAACGCTTTAAAGGTTTGGGTGAAATGAACGCTGAGCAACTTTGGGAAACTACACTTGATCCTTCAAACAGAACATTGCTACAAGTTAAAGTTGAGCAATATGATGAAGCTGATCAAACTTTTTCAACTTTAATGGGAAATGTGGTTGAACCAAGACGCGATTTCATTCAAGAAAACGCGTTGAAAGTTGTGAATTTGGACGTTTAAGAAAACTTCGCTGTCCCGCCGCTGGACTGGGTTTATAACCCAGTCCACAAGTTCATTCCAATTTCAACAAGACATGAAAGTGAGGGCGGGATTACAAATCCCGTCCTGCATCTAGTTTTTTGGATTTTTGTAGAAATAAACTTAATAAAAAGTGCTAAATTTTTACTCAACCGCCATCCAAAATCTCAAAGAAAAAAATCTCTACCGCTCGCTTGTTTCCTCTGATGTTGTTGATTTTGTAACTATAAAACGTGATAAAAAAAACCTAATTTCATTTTGTTCAAACGATTATTTTGGGCTTTCACAAAATCCGCAGGTCAAAAAATCTGCGATCAACGCAATCAATAAATATGGCGTTGGATCTGGCGCTTCGCGATATGTTACTGGCAATAATTCTCTTTATAAAAAACTCGAAACCCAAATTGCCAAATTAAAAAATTGTGATGATGCAATTGTTTTTACTTCGGGCTACGCATCGTCAATTGGCGTGATTTCGGCGCTTGTAGGTGAGGGCGATTTGATTGTTGCGGATCGCCTGATTCATTCCAGTTTAATTGATGGCGCCAAACTTTCTGGCGCAAAATTAATGCGGTTTTTGCACAATGACATTGTACATACAAAAAATATTCTCGAAGAAAATCGCCGCAAATTTAAAAAATGTTTAATCATCACCGAAGGCACATTTTCAATGGATGGTGATCTTGGTAAAATTTCTGAATTATTAAAATTAGCTAAAAATTTTGACGCGATTTTACTTTCTGATGCAGCGCATGATTTATTTCTCGGAGTAAAAGCCTCCTTTGAAAAAGGAGGTGGCCGAGCGTTAGCGAAGGTCGGAGGATTGAATCAAGATTTTTTAAATCACCCGTCTCAATCGCATTCGCGATTGATCCACCCTCTTTTTCAAAGAGGGCAGGAGCATCATTTGCAACTTGGAACTTTATCCAAAGCTGTCGGATCTTTAGGCGGTTATGTTGCGGGAGATAAAATATTGATTGATTATCTGCGCAATTTTGCCAAATCGGCAATTTATTCAACTGCGCTTCCAGCTTGTGTTTTAGCGGCTTCGCTAACTTCATTAAAAATAATCGAGAAAAAAAACTTAGGCGTAAAAGCTCTAAAAAATGCCCAGTTTTTTTGCGAATTAATGAAATTACCAAAACCACAATCAGCAATTGTTCCGATAATTTTGGGTGATAATAAAAAAGTTTTAGAAGTGGCAAAAAAAGTTGAACAACAAGGAATGCTAATTTCTGCAATTCGTCCACCAACTGTGGAAGTAGGAAAGGCAAGGTTGCGCATTACTTTTTCAAGTGAACATAAAAAAAATCAAATTAAAAAATTAGCACAAATATTGCTCAATTTAAATTAAGTAAAAATTTTGAAATCAAAAAATTTGCAAACTAAAGAAAATCCCAAAGAAAACTTGATCGCTACTTTGCGCGCGATTGTGGTTGATCAATCGCTGCAGGTTGAATTTTTAGATGATGTAAAAAATAATTTTTTTGGTTGGGATCAAAATTTAATTATCGAAGAAAAAGCGATTTTACCACAAATTTCAAATGATGAATCATTGCAAATTGAGGATGCGCGAGCTTCTGCCGATCTTGCGGCAAGTTATTTGCTATTTCACAATTTTGAACTTCACCAACAAAAAACCAGAAATTTGGAAGAGCAAAATTTTTTTAATGATTTTGAAAAAATCCGCGTGATTGCGCAAATGCGTCACTCTTATTTGGGTGTGGTAAAAAATATTTTAGAAAAAGTTGAAAGTGATATTTTTAGTGGCTCGACGAATCTTTCGTTAATTTTACTTCGGGAAATTTTCGGTGAAAAAATCTTGCTCAGAACTCAAAATGCCGCACAGGATTTGCAAAGAAGTTTGGATAAAAAAATTGTCGCAGAAATTAAGAATCTGGCTCAAAAAATTGAAAATCAAAATGAGTTTGAGTCAGGCGTGGAAAAGGTTCTTGAGCTGTTGAGAAATGATCAAAATTCTGAAGAAGAAAAAGAAGATGAAGAAAAATCTGATGCCAAAAATGATAATAAAAAAAATGAATTAAATAGTTTTGGTCAGGAAAATATTGAGGCAGAAAATGAAAATAATTCAGCGCAAAATGATATTGAAGAAGGTGCAAAGCAAATTGAAGAAGAGCAGAAAATTTCTGATTTAAAATCAGATGACCAAAAAGGAAATGTTAGCGTTAAGCTTGATGCGCCAACGGATTTCGAAGATAAAATCGAATATAAAAATGCTTATAAAATTTATAACAGCAAATTTGATGAAGTTATTTTTCCAACTAAATTAATTAATAAAAACGAACTTCAACTTCTGCGCGATCAGCTTGATTTAAAACTCGCCAAGCTCAAAACCATTTCGCGAAAAATGAGTTTGAAGTTGAAACGGAAACTTCTTTCCAAACGTAATTCTTATTTGGAATTTGATGCTTCGCGCGGAATTTTAGATCGCAAAAAATTGGTGCGAATGGTAATTGACCCAATGATGGAAGATGTTTGGATCAGTAATAAAACTCACGAATATCAAGATACAGCTTTGACAATTTTAATCGATAATTCGGGTTCGATGCGCGGAAGTCCGATTGTGATGAGCGCTTTGGCTTGTGAAATTATTGCCGAAATTCTGGAAAAATATTCGGTTAAAACTGAAATTATCGGTTTTACAACGGCAGATTGGAAAGGCGGCAGACCGCGTAAATTATGGGAAAGTTCGGGTCGGACGCGAAATCCCGGACGTTTGAATGAGTTGCGTCATATTATTTACAAACATTTCAATCAGAAATTTAAAAAATCCAGAATCAATTTAGGTTTGATGTTAAAAGAAGGTTTGCTTAAAGAAAATATTGATGGCGAAGCCTTGCTATTCGCGCGTGCGCGTTTGATGCAGCAAAGCGAGAAACGTAAAATTTTAATGGTGATTTCGGACGGAACGCCAGTTGACGATTCAACAGCTTCGGCAAATGATGGTGATATTTTGGCGGAGCATTTGCGGCATGTGATTAATAAAATTGAAAAACAGACGCAGATTGAAATTGTGGGAGTTGGAATTGGACATACGACGGAAGAATTTTATCGCAATTCGATTACGATTCGAAGTTTGGAAGAATTAGGTGATGTGATGATTGAGAAGATTACGGATTTATTATAATTGGCATAATTAAACAATTTTTTACTATAAAAATGAGCAAAAAAATTTATTCAGAATATCGGCATAATTAAAAAAATGGGGGGCTAAAAATCCACTTTTCGCCCCCAGTTTTTCAGCAAAAATTTCACCGCTTTTTTCCTCCGATTTTTGGTAAGTCCGCGATGAATTTTTACCCTTTCTTTGATGTGTCCAAACATCC
>CAIZZE010000015.1 GCA_903937405.1 uncultured Alphaproteobacteria bacterium
GCTACCGAAACAAATTAACAAATAAAGCAGTAAAGTGCAACAGCTAATTTCTTGCGAATGCAGATAAATCAAGGGTTTGGCGAGTGAGGAGTTTTGAATTTGGAGTGGGGTTGGGATTGGGGGGATTTTTAGAGGCGCCCCTATTAATGTTTTAGAACAAATATTGGAAAATATTATCACCTTCGACTTCTAAGAAACACTTAATAACTAATAGCGCCTAACTAGATAGGATTTTTAAAATCAGTGAGCTTGAGTAATCAGAATTTTAATTTCGACTTAAAAAATTCTAAACTCATCAAGAAAAATTGCACAAAACCACTTGAAATGCAAGTAAAGATATTTTTAATTGCCTAAAATCAATTTTTAAACAATTTATGAGCATTACTAATTTCAAATCAGGCAAGTTGGTTCAGCGTTTTCAGTATAAAAGTTTTGAGCCGAATTTAATAAATACTGAATGGTTGGTTGATAACGCGGAGTTGCAACTTATCTTGAGTCAGGCGGATATTAAACTTGGCGAACTAAATGCTTTTTCGCAGTTAATTCCTGATGTCGACTTCTTCATCAAAATGCACATTTTAAAAGAAGGAACGAAGAGCAGCAGAATTGAAGGAACGCAGACCAACATTGATGATGCAGTGCAAAAAGCAGAATATATCGAAGCGGAAAAGAAGGATGATTGGCTTGAAGTACACAATTATGTCGACTCGATGAACGGTTCAATTAAATCTTTGGATAAAATTCCGCTAAGTAACAGATTACTAAAACAAGCGCATAAAACCTTGATGCAAGGAGTTCGTGGAAATCGTAAAACACCAGGTGAGTTTCGTAAAAGCCAAAACTGGATTGGTGGCGCTAGTTTGCGTGATGCCGTTTTTATTCCGCCGCACGAGTCTTCGGTTAATGATTTAATGGCCGATTTAGAAAAATTTTTGCACAACGAAAATTTAGCAATTCCGCAACTAATAAAAATTGGCATCGCTCATTATCAATTCGAAACCATTCACCCTTTTCTTGATGGCAATGGTAGAATTGGGCGGTTGTTGATTACGCTTTATTTGGTGAGCAATGATTTACTGACAAAGCCAACGCTTTATTTGTCTGATTTTTTTGAAAAGCACCGCTCGCTTTATTACGACAATTTGACACGCGTTCGAACTCATAATGATTTGCTTCAGTGGCTTAAATTCTTTGTCGAAGGCGTGCGAGCAACTTCTGAAAACTCGATTCAAACTTTCAAAAATATCATAAAATTACGAAGTGATGCGGAAGCAAAAATTGCTAAACTTGGGAAAAAACAAGAAATGGCGAGAGAGTTTTTGCAGCATCTTTATTCAAACCCGATGGTTGATAGTGCTGATGTGGTGAAGCTTTTTAAAATTAATATCTCAACTGCTTTGCGTTTGATTGATGATTTTGTGAAATTAGGAATTTTGAAAGAAATTACAGGTCAAAAACGCAATCGGAACTTTGTTTTTGAAGGGTATGTGAAATTGTTTAGGTAAATAAATTTTGATTACAAAAATGAATGAAAAAAACCTTCTTGAAATAACTAAAAAAGAATTTCTACAGCAAATATCTTTGGCTAAAGAAACTGGAAATTATGAAAGACAACTTCCGCTTCTTCAAAAATTTCTAAACATTTTAGAAGTCATGCCAGACAACGTTTTTGAATTTGAAAAAACTTGGTACGTAAAACCAGACCAAGATTTAGAAAAACAATTTACGGAAATTTGTAATTTCTTAGATGATCCAAAAATTAGAGATAAAAATTTAGCAGAGCTTTCTAAGACAATAAGAGACTTATACTCAAAAAATTATGAGAACTGGAAAAACTTTATAGAGCAAATACACAGCATAAGGGACATAATTTATTCAGCAGATTACCATATTAAACAAATAGATGATTTACAGATATCTTTAGATCAATCACTGAGAAAACAATCTCAACAAATCCATAATCAAACCATGGCCTACGGCAATCTCTATACAAGAAAATTAGATTATGAGTTTCAGGCTTTTATTCTAAAAATCAGAGCATCTCTTGATTACTTTAAACAAGGGGTGCGACTATGTTACAAAGAAGTAGATTCTAATGATTTTCCTAAGTTTATTAAATCTTTACCGATTAATCTTAAGTCAATTTACAAGCGGTACCAATCCGATTTAAACGATAACCTAATTTTATCGCATAACAAAGAAACGGTCAGAGATTTATTAACTCATCAAAAATATATAACTTTAGGAACAATAAACACATTTTATGGCGAAAATTCTGGAGAATCGTTTCTTATACTAAATACTGGAAGAAGAATTGAGTTAAAAGATATTCAAAAATTTCTATTTGAAAAACGAGATGTGGTAGCAAATTTTTTAATAGCTTCAATCTGGGCAATAATTAAGAGCTAGTTTTTTCGATCTAAAAAAGAACATCTCGTAGTCATGCTGAGCTTGTCGAAGCATGATTCTAAGCTCGAAGCCCTATAATCACGCTTCGACAATCTCAGCATGACTACGATTTTTACTTAACCAGAAAATTCCAGTTATTACCTAGCGCTGGACGGGGTTTGTAACCCCGTTCAATTATTCATGTTTTAATTTCTTAAAATTGAACTGAATGTGAGGGCGGGGTTGCAAACCCTACCCTGCTTCAGATTTCTGCTCCAAAAAATTCCAGTTATGACTTTTTTCCCAACCATTTTTGTAATAAAAAAGCTGAACTGGTTAGAAGAAAAAACCCGCAAAATATCGGTGTTAAAGTGTTATTGTAAGATTGACCAATTGCAGTTCCGATAATTACAGAAATTCCGGAAGATAAGCAGCCGTTGACTGCAGCTGCAACGCCAGCAACATGTCCCATTTGTTCCATCGCCATAGCATTGAGATTTCCGAATAACATTCCCAAAGCAAAAAAAGTAATTACGGCAAAAATCATAAATTGCCAAATCAGCAATTGATGATTTTGGAAAATTGACACAAGGAAAAAAGAAATCGACATCGCCATCATCAAAAGCAGCGCGTTATGGCAGATTAATTTCATGCCATATTTTTTTACGATCATCGAATTCAAAATCGAAGAAGCTCCAACTGAAAGTGCGGAAATGCCAAAATAAATTGGGAATAATTCTCCCACTTGAAAATAATCCTGAAAAATCTGGCGACTTGAAGATAAATAACCAATCAAAGCGCCAAAAACCAGACCGTTGCAAATTGTGTAACCTACAGCAAATTTATTACCAAGAACCACTAAAAGATCTTTCCAAATTGTCGGCAAATTAAAGGGGCGAACATCTTGTTTTTTTAAAGTTTCAGGAAGGCGGATAAATGTCCAAATTGTTGCGATAATTGCTGCGATTAAAAAAATTCCAAAAAGAAAACGCCAGCTCATAAAAAACAGCAAAGCCTGACCAATGCTGGGTGCAATTACCGGAATGACGATAAAAATCGTCATAACAAATGACATTACACGCGCCATATCGCGCCCTTTGTAAAGATCACGAATGATGGCAATGCTGACAATTCTAGGAGACGCGGCACCAAAACCCTGCAAAAAACGACCCAGCAACATCATTGAATAATCCTGAGCCGTGATGCTTAAAATATTGCCTATCACAAAAATTATTAGCCCCAAATACACTGTCGGCTTGCGACCAAAACTATCAGCTAGCGGGCCGTAAAATATTTGCCCGAAAGTAAAACCCAAAAACAAAACCCCGATAACATATTGCATCTGGTTTTGATCAATAATTCCAAAATCTTTTCCCATTAAAAAAAGTGCTGGCAAAATCATGTCAATCGACATCGCCATCAGCGACACATAAAGCGCCATTAAGGTTACGAATTCTACGAAAGAGGATTTTTTCTGATGATTCATCATAGTTTAAATATTAGTGATTCTTCCGGCGCTTTCAATTCTATAAAATGATAAGATAGGCGATGCAATGTTTAACGCCAATTTAGAGCGATAACTATTATAGGACACTCTGAAAAACCTACCACCCATCTCTAAAAATCACTAAATTTCTTTTAAAAATCTTCAAAAAGATCCAAATAATCCCTTGCAATAAAGGGGGTTTAGCCCACTATTCGCAGAGCTTCACAGCTATTTGAATTCA
>CAIZZE010000016.1 GCA_903937405.1 uncultured Alphaproteobacteria bacterium
AAGTAACAAGGTTGGCTAAAATATTGGCTGATTTTGCGAGAAAATTATGGTAAAAACTGAGGGAATTTTTTTGGATTTGGAAAATCTAAAAATTCTCAGTTGCGTGATGAGGAATTTGTGGGTTGTTCAGAGGTTCCTTAGGTGTTTTTCGTATCCACTATCTTCATCAAATAACATCTCAAAATACTCATCCAACCTTTTTTTCTCAGATTCTATGTCGGATTTAATAGTTCCAAACTCTTTTGATTGAGAGTCTGTTTGATTTTTTAGATCAGTTTTTTCTTGGTTAAAATCAGCTTTATAATCAGATAGTTCTTTCTTGAGGGCATCAATTTCAGAAAGTAGTTTTTCAAAAGCGGAGTTAAGTTCTTTATTGTTCATAGTCTTGTATTTTTAGCTTAAATTACTGAATAGATAACAGTTAGAAGAACAGTATCTGTTATATAAATCAAGTTATTTTTACATTAACTACGAAAAAATCGTAGTTAATCACATTTTTTGCTTGCATAAATCATATGTTGCTCTCATAATGGCAGAAAATTTAGCAACTAAACAAAAAACAGAATTATATGTTAGTAAGATTCATCTGCGAAAACTTTCTGTCTTTTGATAAAGAGATGGAGTTTCTAAACACTGCTGGTGCTAGGTCAGAAAATTTGAAAGAGCATGTTTTTAGAAAAGATCCTAAACATATCCCAATATTGAAAGGCGCTGCTATCTACGGTGGAAATGCTCACGGAAAAAGTAATTTTCTGAAAGCCATAAACTTCTCAGCCAATATTATTTCTTCTCACAGAAAGAGTGTTAAAGATCACAAAATTTCTACTCGCCAAAATAAATTTAATAACAGCAAAGAAACCAAATTCGAGTATGAGTTTAAGGTTGGTGAAGAGATATTTAATTATGGCTTCGTTTTTAACTGGGACAAGGTTCTGGAAGAATGGCTTTACAAAAGATCGATCACTACTACTTCAAAAGAAGCTCCTATTTTTGTCAGAAAAAATAATGAATTAACCGAAGAACGAGCAATTAAAAAAATTGTTACAGAAAGTAAGAAAGACAAAAACTTTTTTGAATATTGCAAAAAATCATTGGGTGAAGATCAGCTATTTTTGCACAAACTTAAGGAAGACAACGTCAAATATGTAGATCAGATTTTTGAATGGTTCGATAGAATTGAGTTTATTAAACCTGAAACAAAAGCGATTCCACTTTGGTTCTTTTCTTCGGAAGAATATAGAGAGTTTACGCAAAGCATAATCTCTAAGCTTGATAGCAATATCGATAAGGTTTGGTATAATGACATAATTATAAAAGAACCTGCTGATATTAAAGATGTTCCTCTACAAATCGCTGAGAAAATTTTTGACGATCTTACAAAAAAAGAAAATGCTGGTGTTGCTTTTAAAGGTTGGGTTCTCGTCAAAGAAAAAGGTCAGTTAAAGCAAAAGGAAATTCAAATCGAAAGAAATGGTAAACGCTTCGCTTTGCCAGAAGAATCTAGTGGCATCAACAGATTGTTCGACCTGATTCCATTTTTATTCAATATCAAAACTGAGAATAAAATTTATCTAATAGATGAGCTTGAAACTAGTATTCACCCTCACGTAGCAAGAGTGATAATAGAGATGTTCTACGAGTTCAGTAAAGACAATGAAAGTCAGTTAATCTTTGTTACTCATGACTGCAATTTGATGGATTTAGATTTGATGAGAAAAGATGAAATTTGGTTTGTTCAGAGAGATAAAAATATGGATACCAAGCTTACGTCTTTAGCTGAATTCAAAATCAGAGAAGATTTGGTGATAGAGAAAAGCTATCTTCAAGGCAGATTTGGAGCTGTTCCATTTGTTGGTGATTGGAAAAAAATAGGACTGAAAAATGCTAAGAAGAAAACCAAATAAATCCTATAAAAGAAAAATAGAGTTCAAAACAACAAACCTTGTGGTTATTGCTGTTGAAGGTCAAAAAACTGAGCCACGATATTTTAGAATGCTACAAGAAGAATTTGGAAGTAGAATAAAGTTAGAAATTGTTCTCGATGATGAACATAAATCATCACCACAATATGTTTTAGAAAGGCTTCTTCAATTTAAAGCAAAGCAAGATCTTCAAGATGATGATGTTTGTTGGATGGTTATAGATGTTGATGGCAATGCTCACAAACTCCCTCAAATTATTAAGAATGCTAAAAGCAACGGGTGCAAGGTTGCGCTTAGCAATCCATGCTTTGAAATTTGGCTCTCACTGCATAGAGGCGATATAAAGATAACAGATGATTTTGTGATTTTTTATAAGGGAAGGCAGGAAATCGTTAAGATAGGTCGCGATAAACTCACCGCGAGAGCAATTAGAGAAGCAGATATTCTAAATAAAATAAATCACGGCGTACCTAATGCCACTTTGTATAAAAGCCTTTATTTTGATCACATAGAGGGCGCAATAAAAAAATCAAAGAAGCTTATAGAGAGCGATAAGGCAGATAATTTTTTATGCGAAAAAGAGCATAAAGGGAAAACCAGAGTTGGGGAATTGCTTGAAGAGATTATTAAAAAATTATCGCAAAATACTAACTCATGAAAACAACTTTGAAATCAGGGGACAGTATACTATTTAAATCGAAGCTGTTGACGAGATGGTTTGGGAGCACGTTGGATGGTGAGATGGCGCGCATTCGCGCTTGCAAACGCAAGATTTTTCTAAGTTTAGCTATGCTTCACTAAGAAAAATTAAGCTTATTGTCGAACTCATAAGTGAGTTCTGTGGGTAATCTCACCTCTTCCGCCATAAAAAAAGCCGGCCCTTTTGGGACCGGCTTTTTTTATGGCGGAGGGCGCGACCCCATTTGCGAACTTTTCTCTGTTTTGGCGATGTAGACAGATAAAGGCTTAAAGACCTATTTCAACCCAAATCCGTCATTAGAAAAAAATCCACACAAAAAGTCGTTCAATTTTTCTCTATTTCTTAGGCCAATTTCCTTCTTCACGAAGGTTCAAAAATTGAGTTGAAACGAATTGGTTTTTGGAAGTTGGTGGATTC